>JAFXDG010000024.1 GCA_017521285.1 Bacteroidaceae bacterium
AGATAACAGTTAGTAAAAAGTCAAAAGCATAACTCGAAGGTGAAAAATTATATATTAATATATATATAATACATTATATATATATTAATATATAAAATATTATTTACAAGTTATACATTCCATTGTTGTATTGTTGTTTTCTCATTTTTTGCAACTGTTATCTGTTATCTGTGATAACTGTGATACGGGAGGGAGGGGCATTTTTTGCAAAACCACTGCATTTTTCCTCGGACTGTCCCACGATTTGGGACAAGCTGCGCCCGTGAGCGGTATCCGGTTCGACGAATACCTGCGCATTGCACGCTTGGCATTGGAGGCGCTGAGATAAGGGATTTATGGTTCCGTCCATCTGCATTTTGCAATGCAGACGTCTTGAATATCAACACCTTAATATACCCGAAGAAATTGGAACAACAATCGCAGCACAGATGCTTGTACTCATAACCTTTGCATTTCGAAATGCAAAGGGATGGATATATATTTTCGAGAATTTTTTGTTCGTCTCTCGAAAAATCTGTACCTTTGCAAAAATCAAGAATACGACGATATGGAAAACGATAGAATACAAGATTTGAGAACCTTCTCACAGAAGGTGTACGACGTTGTTGAAGCATACCTCGAGGCTAATGATTGCACCATCTATGCTTGTGATGGTGTGTACGTAGGTGCCGATTTGGAGCCTGCCATCTTGAACGAGGCCGATGCCGAAGACCCCGACCGCTTCTATCCCCTCTGCTCACTCATCCGCGAAGATGGGGAGATTATGGAGGCAGACATGGCTCTGGTTGAGGAGATAGCGGAAGAGTATTTTGAGTGAAGTGTAGACTATATTTAAGTAAGGAAATAATAATTTTCAGAATTGTCATGGCTAAGGCAAAACCTTTCATCAAGTGGGTTGGTGGTAAAGGCCAACTCATTGAACAACTCGAAGCATTGCTTCCTGCTGACTTTGATAAAAGGGAGAATGTTACCTACATAGAGCCTTTTGTGGGCGGGGGAGCAATGCTCTTCTATATGTTGCAAGCACATCCTAACATAAAGTCAGCTGTTATAAATGACATAAATAGCGACTTGACTACGTGTTATCGTGTAGTTAGGGACAATCCTACAGAACTTATAGCTTCTCTCTCGGAGATACAAAGGGAGTATTATGCTTTGCAAACCGAAGAAGAGAGAAAAGCCATGTTTATGCGAATGCGCGACCGATATAACACAAAAGCGTTGGACAAAATAGAAAATTCCACATTATTCTTTTTCCTCAATCGCACCTGTTTCAATGGATTGTACAGAGTAAATAAGAGTAATAAGTTTAATGTGCCTTTCGGAAAGCACGTAACCCCAATGATATGTGATACAACTACTATATACGCAGATAGTGAGTTGTTGCAAAATGTAGAAATCCTTAATGGAGATTTCGAAGATACATTTAAGTACATTACTGGGGAGACCCTATTTTATTTTGACCCTCCATATCGTCCATTGAGCGATACTTCAAGTTTCAATGATTATACCAAGGAATCTTTTAATGATGATGCCCAACGCAGATTGAAAAGATTCTGTGATAAAGTACATGAAGCTGGATGTTCGTTTATGTTGAGTAATTCGGATTGTTTAGGAAAAGACGAGAAAGACCGTTTCTTCGATGACCTGTATAAAGATTATACCATTGATAGAGTATGGGCTTCTAGAAATATCAATGCGGTTGCTTCAAAAAGAGGTAAGCTAACAGAAATCCTTGTACATAACTATAGTCAGGAAAAGAAGCAAAGTAAATCCTATGTATTTAATCATCAACCAACCTCAAGAGTAGCAGATTATGAGTACACATACGGAAAACGAGTTTAACATATTCATGTCTCAACTGAAAGAAACCAATCAGACATTGGACTTCTTCTGCGATTTCGACAAGATATCTCAAAACGTAAGAAATATTGAGATAAGTCTTAATATGCTCAATTATCTTATAGGCAAACCTAATATGGAAGAAGCGGTAAGAGATATATGGCAACGAGACAGGACGGCATTCAATGTTATGGATATCTTGATTGCGGTTAGAGATGATGGTAAAAAGAAAGTTATTGACTCATTGGGCAATTGTGTTTTGCTCAAAAGCCTATTCACTTCACCAGAAGGTGTTATTGAATACTTGAACGAAACAGGGTTGACAAGCCTTTTTCAGAGTAACCGTATTAAGGACTTGGTAGATTATGTATTTGGCATAGAAACAGGTCTTGACTCTAATGCCCGTAAGAATCGAAGCGGTCATATCATGGAAGATACGGTCGAGAACATTCTAATTGGCAGCAATATCCTATACCGTAAAGAAGTCTATTCTAGAGAATATCCTCTCCTTGCTGATGCATTGGGTGATGACGAGAAACGTTTCGATTTCGTAATAGAGACAGGAAACAAAGTATATCTTATCGAAGTGAACTTCTATAGTGGTGGAGGCTCTAAACTTAATGAAGTGGCTCGCTCATATTCTGATATCGCTCCCAAGATAAATGCGATTGAGGGTTTTGAGTTTGTTTGGGTAACTGACGGAATTGGCTGGAAATCTGCTCGCAACAAGTTGCAAGAAGCCTTCAATATCATTCCGAGTATTTACAATTTGACAACGATTCAAGATTTTATCCAAACTATCTAATGCTATGACTATACGCAAAGATGACCATATTGAAAAACAATTGGATGTTGATGGCATTCGCACTCGAGAGGAGTTGCGAAAGTTTATGTTGCTTACATATGCTTTAGAAGATTGTAAGGTGAAAGTGCGTTATTACGTAGAAAACTTAGGAAATGGGAAACGTATTTATATAGAACGACCAACTTTTTTGAATAAAGGTTGTGATTTTGTAATATATGCAGAAGATTTAATTACATATAAAAATGGTTACGATAAGGCTCCTAGCCATGACGATATCATTAAGGATATTAAACTGAAGAAGGATACTTTGACGCCCTATGATTATGACAAACTTCTGTTGGCTATAAAATCCATATACGATACCGAAGAATTCGCTAAAGCTATTAAGTATGTAAGTAAACTTCCAACTATTGGTTGGAATTATGACTTGTTGCTCAAGCTTCTCCGTTGGTTATTTATAGAACAAGATATTACTTATTGGGCTGGTGATGGACGCAACATGCTGTATAAAGCTATAAAAGACATTGGGTAGTTTATGAAATTCAAGTCTCTTAATAATGACTTTATCCTTTACCAAGGTGATAGTATGAAGATTATCGAGCAATTGCCTGATAATTCTATTGATGCTATTTTTGCAGATCCACCATACTTTTTAAGTAATGGAGGTATCAGTGTTCAAAGCGGGAAACAAGTATGCGTAGACAAAGGCGATTGGGACAAAGGTGGAACTCCCGAACATATATATAATTTCAACAAACAATGGCTTTCATTGTGTCGTCCCAAGTTGAAAGATAATGGCACTATTTGGGTTTCGGGTACACATCATAACATCTTTGTAGTGCAACGCTGTTTGCAGGAGTTAGGATACAAGATACTTAATGTCATCACATGGCAGAAGTCAGACCCACCACCCAATCTTTCTTGTAAATATTTCAACTTTTCTACAGAGTTAGTCATTTGGGCGCGTAAGCATGAAAAGAAAACTCATAAGTTTAATTACGAGACAATGAAGCAGCTAAACGGAGGTTCACAAATGACAGATGTTTGGCGTATACCAGCAGTAGGAATGTGGGAAAAGACTTGTGGAAAGCATCCCACGCAAAAAGCACTTCGCCTGCTTTATCGTATTATATTAGCCTCGACCAACGAAGGAGATACAATTTTAGACCCATTTGCAGGAAGTAGCACCACGGGGATTGCCGCAAATCTTTTGGGTCGTAAGTTTATTGGGATAGAGCAAAACAAAGTATTTGTGGAACTGAGTAAACGCCGCAGGGAATCACTAAATAACCCTATTGAATTTCAGAAACTTTTGAAGAAGATGCGCGAAACGCCTGAAGAAACCATGGTGCTGGTAAACCATGCTCGCCCAAAGGATTATGAACTTATGATAGAGAAAGGCATGTGTTATCTTCGTGCAGGAGATAGTAAGGGCTCATTACTCGTTCAGAAAGGTTTCGAGAGGTTGGGGTATGTATTATTGCACACAAATGGAGACAATCCAATCCTTTTCCCTTTAACAAAGAAGGGCTTCCAGATATGGACAGCAGATAATCTGCAAAAGCTAGGTTTCAGTGCGGAACATGCACCATATTATGCGGTCCTCTATTTTGACCCTAGCAAGCCCATTGCTTATGACCAATCTGTAAACCTCAATCAACGTGCTTATACTAATGTGGCTAAGATTAGACCATTGAGCGATTTTATAAATATAAGATAGTTATATAAATATTTTCATCATAGTTATGACCGATAATTTATCACAAACCATATCCTCCCACGCCTACGAAGAGATAGTAAACAAGGTTAAAGAGTATGTAGGCGAAGAAGCATCGAAGTATATCCTCCCTGGAGTTATCAAAGCGCTTGAGGAGGGCGATAAGATTGTTCGTGAGGATATACTCCTTGGATGGCTCGACGTGGAATCTATGCGCGTGTGTACCTATTGCGGAGCTATCATGGAGGAGGGGTGGTACTTGGAATGCAATGGCTATGCGTGTAGCGATGAGTGTGCCGCGCAATCCGAAGGCCTCACTATGGAGGAATTTGCCAAATGGCGCATCTATAAGGAAGACATCATAGAGCATCTGCGTGAGTCAGACGACCCTCGCGACATCAATGCACTATCTGCCAAGGAGTGCGACGAGATTATCGAAACTATCGCTCCTCACCGCGATTACTGTTGGACCGAGTGGCACTAATCCGTTATTTCTGTCCATCAGCATTTTCAATGCACTTAAAGAAATTGGAACAACAATCGCAGCACAGATGCTTGTACTCATAACCTTTGCATTTCGAAATGCAAAGAGGGGACGGAGTGAATGAAAACTCCCCAAAACTCCCGAAAACTCTACGGGAATTTGCTCCCTTTTTTTGCAAAACTCCCCGAAAACATCACTTCTCTACACAAAACTCCCGAAAACTCTACGCCGATAGGATTTCTTTTCCTGTCGGCTTTTTTGTGCCCTAACTTTGCATCGTCAATGAGCAATCAACCACGCTCTTGACGGTGCTCTTTGACATGTTGATACAATATACATAATTCAATAAATCAATCAATTATTCATTCACAATACACTGGCTCGCAAGGAGGAGCCAGTATAAACAAACATTCAAAAAATGAACGAAATCCAATTTTTCAAAAACGCTGCGTTCGGCACCATCCGGACGATGCAGGACGAGAAGGGCGAACCTTGGTTTGTCGGGGCTGACATAGCCAATATGCTTGGTTACACCAATCCAAGAAAGGCCATTCGCGACCATGTGGAGGAGGAGGACAAGACGCGGAACGATTCGTTCCTCGTCAATGGAACTTTTCCGATACTCATCAACGAAAGTGGTCTCTACGCCCCTCATCCTCTCATCAAAACTTCCCAAGGCACGTGAGTTCAAGCATTGGGTCACCAGTGAAGTGCTCCCCTCCATCCGCAAGCAGGGTGGCTACATGGTGGCACGCCCCGAAGAGAGCGACGAGGAGATAATGGCTTGCGCGATGCTCATCATGCAGGCCACGCTCGAACGACGCGACAAGGAGATTGCCCGCCTGCAACCACGCGCGGAAGGTCAAAGGCTGATGGCCTAAGGTCAAAAGGTCAAAAGTCAAAGGTCTAAGGTCAAAGGCCATCGCCATCAGCCTTCAATCTTCGACCTTTGACTTTCGATGAATGACTTGATGAAGCGCATGGTGCCTTCGATGCCGAGGGTGGATGAATTGAGGCAGAGGTGGTAGGTGGCAGCATGTCCCCAGGTGTGGGCACTGTAGTAGTTGTAGTAGGAGGAGCGCTTGTGGTCGGCCTTGTGCATGAAGGTGCGGGCCTGCTCTTCGGTGAAGTCGGGATGGCGCTCGCGGATGCGACGGATGCGGTCGGCTTCGTCGGCGGTGATGAAGATGTTGATGACGTGTGGCTCGTCGCGCAGGATATAGTCGGCACAACGGCCTACGAAGATGCACGAACCCTTCTCGGAGAGGTGGCGGATGGCATCGCTCTGAATCTTGAACAGGGCTTCGTCGCTCAGCTGGTTGCCATAGAAGCTGGTGTTCATGAAGGGCATGTGGATGTTGAAGAGTTTGGAGAGCAGGCCTGTCTCTTCGTCCTTGTCCTCAAACACTTCTTTGCAGAGGCCACTCTCTTGGGCGGCCATGTCGATGAGGGTACGGTCGTAGATGGGGATGTTGAGTTCCTTGGCCAACAGCTGGCCGATGAGCTTGCCACCGCTTCCGAGTTGGCGACCTATGTTGATAAAGTATCTTTCTTTCATATAATTCTTTTTGTAGGAGTTCAGGAGTTCAGGAGTTGCAGGAGTTCAGACAATAGTTTTGTCATCATGCAAGTTGTACATTTGTCTGAACTCCAGTACTTCTGTCACTTCTGTCACTTCTGTTTTCAATTCTTTTCTTTCTTAAACAGTTGAAATTGTCTGTAGAGCATCCATCCGGCCAGCAGGGAGGAGAGGGTGTCGCTGATGGGGGCTGCCATCCATACGCCTGTCTGTCCGAAGAAGTGGGGGAGTACGAGGAGCAGGGGGATGAGGAAGAGCAGCTGGCGGGTGAGGGAGAGGAAGATGCTCTTTTTGGCCATGCCGATGCTCTGGAAGAAGTTGACGGTCACCATCTGGAAACCGACGATGGGGAAGGCGAGCACCAACAGGAAGAGGCCGTGGGCGGCTTGGCGGATGAGCTCGTCGTCGGTGGTGAAGGCGCGTGCCACCAGATCGGGTATGAAGGCACCGGTGAGGAAGGCGGCCGTGGTGACGAAGGTGGCGGCATAGATGGTGAGGCGCATTACCCGGTTCACACGGTCGAACTGGCGGGCACCGTAGTTGTATCCGGCAATGGGCTGCATGCCTTGGTTAAGGCCCATGACTATCATCACGAAGAAGAAAACCACGCGGTTGGCTATGCCGTAGGCTCCGATGGCGAGGTCGCCACCGTGCTTCTGCAAGCCCTTGTTGATGAGGATGACAACGAAGCAGGCGCAGAGGTTCATCAGGAAGGGCGAGAGGCCGATAGCCAAGGTGTTGCTGACAATCTTGGGTTGTAGCCTGAAGGTACCTTTCCGCAGGTGTATCAGTTCGTTCTTGTTGGAGAAAATCTTCAATTGCCAACTGAGTGCCATCATTTGTGCCAATACAGTGGCAATGGCTGCTCCCTGTATGCCCATATCGAAGGTGTAGATGAATAGCGGGTCGAGAATAGTGTTGATGATGACCGTGCCGATGGTGGCGTACATGGCCTTTTGCGGATGTCCGGCCGAACGGAGCATGGCGTTCAGTCCCAAGTACATGTGGGTGATGACGTTGCCAAGGAGGATGATGACCATGTAGTCGCGTGCATAGCCGATGGTGGCGTCGCTGGCTCCGAAGAAGTAGAGGATGGGGTCGATGAACAGAAGCATCAGTACACCGAAGATGATGCCGATGATGGTGTTCAGTGTGATGACGTTACCCAGGATGTTTTGTGCCGTGCTGTAGTCCTTTTGTCCCAATTTGACGGAGAGCAGGGTGGAGGCTCCTACGCCTACCATGGCTCCGAAGGCAGCTGAAAGGTTCATGACGGGGAAGGTGATGGCCAATCCTGAGATGGCCAGCGGACCTACGCCTTGGCCGATGAAGATGCTATCGACCATGTTGTAGAGCGACGAGGCCGTCATGGCGATGATGGCAGGCCCGGCGTATTGCATCAGCAATTTGCGGATGCTCTCTGTCCCTAACGTGGTGGGAGCTGATTTTTGTGACATGTTTGTATCCTTTATCTATCTTAAAACCTAAAAAATCTTTTTTGTTCTATTTTCAGTGTGCAAAGATACGGCATTTTTCATTTTTATGCCTACATTTGCAGATGTAATTTGACAAATGATGAGTGATAAATTGAATAATAAGCGCGTGCTTGTGGGCATGAGTGGGGGGGTGGACAGTACGGCCACGTGCCTGATGCTGCTTGAGCAGGGATACGATGTGGTGGGCGTGACGATGCGTACGTGGGACAATCCGGCATCGTTTTCGACACCGGGCCAAGAGGAGCCTGACTACATCGTGGAAGCCCGTGCATTAGCCGACCGGTTGGGGATAGAGCACCATGTGGCGGATGAACGCGAGGATTTCCGGAGGGTGATTGTGCAACATTTCATGGATGAGTACATGCAGGGACGCACACCCAACCCGTGTGTCATGTGCAATCCGCTCTTCAAGTTTCGCGTGCTCAATGAGTGGGCCGACCGGCTGGAGTGTGCCTACGTGGCAACGGGCCATTACTCCCAATTGGAGGTGGTGGATGGATGCACGTATATAAAAATAGGTAACGACGAGAAGAAGGATCAGAGCTATTTCCTCTGGCGATTGGGGCAGGATGTGCTTCGCCGGGTGCTCTTCCCCTTAGGTGGATATACCAAAGGTGAAGTGCGCGATTATTTGAAGGAGAAGGGATTTGATGCGAAGTCGGCCGAGGGTGAGAGCATGGAGATTTGCTTCATCGAGGGGGATTATCGCGACTTCCTGCGTCAACAGATACCCGACATTGACACGCGCATAGGCAAAGGGAAATTTGTGGATGCGGCGGGCCATACGCTGGGTGTTCATCAAGGGTTTCCCTTCTACACCATCGGACAACGCAAGGGGCTGGGTGTGGCATTAGGAAAGCCGGCATACGTCATCAAACTCAATCCACAGAAGAACACGGTGATGCTGGGCGATGTGGAGGAACTGAGGGCTGAACACATGCTGACAGAACCAGCCTTGTGGGTGAACGAGGCGGAGGCTATGAAGAGCCAAGAGCTGACCGTGCGCATCCGCTATCGTAGCCAACCGATACCTTGTGAGGTGAAGCCCTTGGAGGATGGTCGCCTGTTGGTGCATTTCCTTACCGAGGCTTCTGCCGTCACTCCCGGCCAGTCTGCCGTCTTCTACATAGGCGACCGTGTGGTAGGCGGGGCGTTTATTGCCAACCAGAAGGGAGTGGGGTATTTGGCGGAATCGTTGGGAGGTTGATGCGTTGATTCGTTGAGCTCAAGGTCTAAGGTTTCAAGCCCTTTGAACCAATCAACGCTTCAACACATCAACGAATCAACGGTTGCGTAAGCAACAATCAACGTCTCAACGAATTTCACTCCTACAGTGTCCCCTTCGTTGAGGGTAGCTCATAGTGATAAATGTCGCGATGGACGGCCATCTTCAGTGCACGGGCAAGGGCTTTGAAAATGCCTTCAATCTTATGGTGCTCATTTTCTCCCTCGGCCTTGATGTTGAGGTTCATACGGGCTGCATCGCTGAACGACTTGAAGAAGTGGAGGAACATCTCGGTGGGCATTTCACCAATCTTCTCGCGTTTGAAGGTGGCATCCCACACGAGCCATGCACGTCCACCAAAATCCAACGCTACCTGGCAGAGGCAATCGTCCATCGGGAGGGTGTATCCGTAGCGCTCGATGCCCCGCTTGTTTCCTAAGGCTTTATAGATGCATTCACCCAAGGCGATGGCCGTATCTTCGATGGTGTGGTGTTCGTCCACATGGAGGTCGCCCTTCACACGGATGTCCAGATTCATGCCTCCATGTTTGCCAATCTGCTCCAGCATGTGGTCGAAGAATCCCAACCCTGTATCGATGTGGCACGTGCCATTGCCATCGAGGTCGAGGCTTACGTAAATGTCGGTCTCCTTGGTGGTACGGTGCACTTCGGCGGTTCGTTCACCGGCAAAGAGGTATTCGGTGACTTTGTCCCAATTGGTGGTGGCCAAGGCGCAATAGGGAAGGAGCGGGGCGGGGAGTGCCTCGGTGGTGTCTTGCAGATAGATGGCGCGGCAACCGAGATTTTTGGCTAACTCCACATCCGTAGCACGGTCGCCGATGACATAGCATGCGGGCAAGTCATACGCGCCATCCATGTAGGCGGTGAGCAATCCGGTGCGCGGTTTGCGCGTAGGTGCATTGTCAGCAGGGAAACTACGGTCGATGAGCACGTCGTCAAACGTCACTCCTTCGCCTTCCAACGTACGCATCATCAGGTTGTGTGCCGGCCAGAAGGTGTCTTCGGGAAAGGCATCGGTGCCCAATCCGTCCTGATTGCTCACCATCACAAACTCGTAATCCAAGTTTTGACGGATAAACCCAAGATTCTTGATAACCTTGGGCACAAACTCCAATTTCTCAAATGAATCAATCTGTTCGTCGGCCGGCTCTTTGATGATGGTGCCGTCTCTATCGATAAATAATGCTTTTTTCATTCTTCTTTGAATATGTTATTTTTTCTTCCGTTGGAGAAATATTTTTTCCCAACGGGGGAGATTTTTTTGAACTTTAAACCTTTTATTAAAATGTTTTGCCTACTGTCTTTGTTATGCTGACGTTCACAGCTCCTTTCTGTCGTCAGGATGACAGGGGCATCATGAACTTTGAACCTTTAACTTTTAATTCTTTACATCTCCTCACACTCCTTCAACCACTCCGTCGAACATGCATCACTGGGCATTTGCCAATCGCTACGTGGGCTTAACGATACGCTTCCGACCTTAGGTCCATCGGGCAGGCACGAGCGCTTGAATTGCTGGTTGAAGAAGCGTCGGCAGAAGGTGGTGAGCCACTTCTTGATGACCTCGTCGTTGTACTTGCCATCAAAGGCATGTTTGGCAAGATAGAAAATCTTCTTCGGAGAGAAACCGTTGCGGATGAAGTGGTAGATGAAGAAGTCGTGAAGCTCGTAAGGGCCTACGAGGTCTTCGGTCTTCTGCTTGATGTTGCCCTGTTCGTCGGCGGGTATTAGCTCGGGGCTGATGGGGGTGTCGATGATGTCCATCAACGTGGTGGCCGATGCTTCGTCCACATGGTGACGGGCAATCCAAGCGACAAGACTCTGAATGAGCGTCTTGGGTACTCCGGCATTGACTCCGTACATCGACATGTGGTCGCCATTGTAGGTGGCCCATCCGAGTGCCAATTCGCTGAGGTCGCCCGTGCCGATGACCATGCCGTTCAATTGGTTGGCCACATCCATCAGTATCTGTGTACGCTCGCGTGCCTGACTGTTTTCGTAGGTCACATCGTGCGTGTTGATGTCGTGTCCGATGTCGCTGAAATGTTGGATGCAAGCCTCCTTGATGCTGATTTCACGGATGGTGACTCCGAGGGATTGCATCAGGTGGAGTGCGTTGTTGTAGGTGCGTCCTGTAGTGCCGAATCCGGGCATGGTGATGCCCACGATTTCCTTGCGCGAACGACCCAATTTGTCGAATGCTTTGGCACAAACGAGCAGTGCCAGAGTGCTGTCCAATCCTCCACTGATGCCCACCACAGCCGTTTGGCAATGGGTGTGCTCGATGCGCTTGCAGAGGCCTGCAACCTGGATGTTGAATACCTCGTGGCAACGTTCGCCCAACTCTTCTCCTTGAGGAATGAATGGGGTGGGGCAGATGCTTCGGGTCAAAGGGATGTCGGCGCTTTCCTTATCGTGCTCTGTATTGATTTCTTCATCCTCCAGATGCTTTGTCAAATCGTGGAAATCGGGTCGCAGGAAATCACTATTCTTCAATTTCCGATTGCGCAATTTCTCCACGTCAATCTCCGTGATGATGAGTTGTGAATCCATCTGAAACCGTTCGTTTTCCTTCAAAAGTTCACCATTCTCATACATTAATGCACTTCCGCCATATACCCCATCAGTGGTGGATTCTCCATATCCGCTTGAGGCATAGACGTAGGCGCATGTACAACGATTTGAATGCACTTGCATCAGTTGTTTGACGTAGGAATGGTGTCCGATGTATTCAGTGTTGGCTCCCATGCAAGCGATGATGTCGGCTCCATACAGGCTTTTCAATGGGCTTGTGGGAAGGATGTTCGTAAATTCGTCTTGAAACTCTACGGCAAACTTGAAATTGGGGGTGCTGAACACTACAGGCTTGTTGATACATGCATATCTGATTTCTTCGCTTCGCTCTATCCGATAGAATTCATCTCCCAAACATTCACCTCCCATGAACCAATTCTTTTCCTGAGGTGACAAGTTTGATTTGGGAAGAAAATTTTTAATCTTCCCTCTGTGAATCACCGCAGCCATGTTGAATACCATATTCCTGTATTCATAAGGAAGTCCTACAATGGATATGACGTCGCATTCTCTCGTTTCGTCCACAATGGTGAGTAATGCCTTTTTTGCATTGTCCAAGAGGGTGCGTTGCTTGAACAATTCGCCACACGTGCATCCTGTGATGCTCAATTCGGGAAAAACCAACAATTCTACATGTGCCTTCTCTGCTTGGAAAATCATACTCGTGATTTCCTTGCTATTATGTGTGCAATCTGCCACCTTCACTTGGGGAATGGCAGAGGCTACTTTTACAAATCCGTAGTTCATAATGACTCAGTTTTGGTAATGCTCTTTTGTTTTGGAGGGCGAAATTACGAAATAATCCCTATATATAATAAGGTAATGGAAAAAATATTTCTTAAAACATGTAAAAAAGTGGGGAAAAAGTTTGGTGGTAATAAAAAAGGTTGTATATTTGCACTGTAATTAAAATTGTAATCATTACAAACTTAAAATAATAACGAATATGAACGCGTACGAAAGACTAACGGAATATGGCATCAAGCCCTCGGTGCAACGAATGGCCATCATGGAGTACCTGATGACGCACTTCACTCACCCTACGGCTGACGAGGTGTACATGGCCTTGTGTGACACAATTCCTACGCTTTCAAAGACAACCGTCTATAATACGTTGAAGCTTTTTGTTGACCAGCAAGCGGCTCTGATGCTGACAATTGACGAGAAGAATGTTCATTTCGATGGTGACACTTCGCTTCACTCACATTTCTTTTGTCGCCGATGCGGACGGGTGCACGATCTGCCTTACTCGGGCAAGAAACGTGAAGCACGCGAACTCTTGATTGAGGGACATGCGGTGGAGGAGATTCACCACTATTATAAGGGCATCTGTAAAGATTGCTCAGAAGCAGAAAAAGAGAATAAAAACTTTAATTGAAATAAATATTATTGACTAACTTATTAAAAACAGAAAGATTATGAAAAAGTACATTTGCTCCGTATGTGGTTATGTTCATGAAGGTGATTCAGCTCCCGAAAAGTGCCCTCTTTGCAAGGTTGGTGCCGACAAGTTCACTCAGTTGGAAGAAGGTAAGATTGAATTCGTACAAGAACACGTGATTGGTGTAGCCAAAGGTTGCGACGATGAAATGATAAAGGACCTCAATGCTCACTTCATGGGCGAGTGCACCGAGGTGGGTATGTATTTGGCTATGAGCCGTCAAGCTGATCGTGAGGGTTATCCCGAAATCGCTGAAGCTTTCAAGCGCTATGCTTGGGAAGAGGCTGAACATGCTGCTAAGTTTGCCGAGTTGCTGGGCGATTGCGTTTGGGATACCAAAACAAATCTTGAGAAGCGTATGAATGCTGAATCAGGTGCATGTGCTGACAAGTATCGCATTGCCAAGCGTGCTAAGGAATTGAACCTCGATGCTATCCACGATACTGTTCATGAAATGTCAAAGGACGAGGCTCGTCATGGTAAGGGATTTGAAGGCCTCTACAACCGCTATTTCAAGTAATCCGACAGATAATGGTAAACGAAAAGAGGGCGTGTCAAAATGCCCTCTTTTATTTTTTTAGATGTGTCTAAAAAGTTAATTATCACACATCTTCTTTTCTGTTTTTTTGATTAAAGTAGTGGTGATGTCATTGATTTATACATGTTTTTCAATGATTTCCTTTAATTGCGCAATGGTGACAACTCCACTTTGACGCCATAGTAATTCGCCTTTCCAATAAAGCATTAATGTAGGGATTGATTGGATGCGTTCTTTGGTGGCCAACTCCTCATGCTTGTCCACGTCGATTTTTACGATGCGAAGTTTGTTGCCTTTCAATTCTTTCAGTTCTTCCAAAATGGGGTGCATAGTTCGGCAAGGGCCGCACCATGTAGCATAAAAATCCACTAATACTGGAGTTTCAGATGCAATCAATTCTTCAAAGTTTTCCATAATGTTGTTATTTGAGTGGTACATATCACCTCTATAACAATGGAAAGGGAAAAGTTGTTCAAATAAAAAAAGGTGTGTCAAAATTGAAGTTGAAATTTGACACACCTTTCTGAAAAATAAAAGTTTTTTTAATCTTTCTTATATCGGGCATTCAATCCTTTGATAATTTCACCAGTAATGTTGTAGGCGGGGTTGCCATAAAGCAAATTGTCAAATCCTGCATTGCTCAGGATGAAGTCGTATTGCTTGTTGGCATTGTAAATCTTGATGAAATTGTTGATAGAGTCGCGCAATTGCAAGTTGTTCTTTTGGTTTTCAATAGCCAGTTCTTCTGCATATTTTACTTTCAGTTCCTCCAAATCTTGCGCTTTTTTCATCAAACGATTGTATTCCTCCTCTGCACGTGCTTTGGTGAATGCATTATTTTCAAACTTATATTGGAAATCCTGCTGTTCGCTTTCCAATTTTTTACCCTTGTCGTTCAATGTTGCACGAATATTTTCTTCCTTCTTAACCATTTCCTGATTCAAATCGATGCAGAATTGGTAACTTGACAATAATGAGTCAACTTCTACAAAGGCAATTTTCAAGCCGGTTGTAGCTACACCTGTGGCTGGTGTTGCTACAGGAGCACTTGTCTGCTTGTTTCCATCACACTGAGCCATCATAAGCCCCAACGCCAATACGGCGCATCCTTTCAACATAGTTTTTTTGTTCATCTCTTATTTATTTTTTTAATTCTTATTTTTTCACTTTCTTATCTTTAATTCTCTCTTCTACCTTTATTCGTTTTGGTGCACGTGCTTCGCGATCTTGCGATTGCACACATCCGATGCCGCGTTTGCGCATGGCTTTGTTACCACTAACGTGGGTGTTCGGAAAGCGCCCGTTCTTCTTGAAAATGATTTTTATTGCTAATAATGCTAAGCAAATAGCAACAATTAACATTGTTATGATGATAGTTTCAATCATTATTCTTATTTTTGCGGGTGCAAATATACTCCTTTAATTAATAATGGAGAAATAAGAATGATGAAATTTAACTAAAACCTTGAGAATATATGGAAATGAAAAATCTGAAACCTACAGAAGTGTTCTCGTTTTTCGACGAGATTTGTCAAGTACCCCGTCCCTCAAAGAAGGAGGAGAAAATCATAGCTTACTTGCGTGAGTTCGGTGAAAAGCATGGATTGGAAACCTTGGTTGACGAGGCTGGAAATGTCCTTATCAAGAAACCTGCCACTAAGGGAATGGAGGGACATAAGACCGTTGTCCTTCAAGCACATATCGACATGGTGTGTGAAAAGAATAAAGATGTAGAGCATAACTTTGATACCGATCCTATTGAGACATATATTGATGGTGAATGGCTTCGTGCGCGAGGCACTACATTGGGTGCCGATAACGGTATAGGTATGGCTGCTGCGTTGGCCGTCCTTGCTTCCGATAGTATCCAACATGGTCCGTTGGAGTGTTTGTTCACCGTAGATGAAGAGACTGGACTTACTGGGGCTTTCGCACTTCAGAGCGGATTCATGAATGGCGATGTTTTGCTCAATCTTGATAGCGAGGATGAAGGAGAAATATTCATCGGATGTGCAGGTGGATGCCGTACCAATGCAACCTTCACCTATCAACCCGTGGTTGTGCCTGAAGGCTATTTCTATTTTACGGTAGAGGTGAATGGCCTTACAGGCGGACATAGTGGTGATGACATCAATAAAGGCTTTGCCAATGCCAACAAGGTGCTCAACCGTTTCTTGCTTCAAGCATTCAATAAGTACGACCTGTATCTGTGCGAAATCAGTGGAGGTAATCTTCATAATGCCATCCCTCGTGAAGCACGTGCCCTGTGTGCACTTCCTTCCAAGAATAAAGAGGATATTCGTATCGATCTTAACGTTTTTGCAGCTGAAGTGGAGGCTGAATATAGTGTGACTGAGCCTAATGTACGCTTCGTTTTGCAAAGTACTGATCCTGTTTCTATGGCGATTGATAAAGATACAACTCTTCGCCTGCTCCGTGCTGTTCATGCCGCTGCTAATGGTGTGTTTATGATGAGTCAGGATATGCCGGGTTTGGTGGAGACTTCCAGTAACTTGGCATCTATCAAAATGATGGAAAACAATCAGATAGTAATTGGTAGTAGTCAACGTAGCAGTACTCTTTCTTCACGTCGTGATATGGCTGAAACTATACAAGCCGTGTTTGAACTGGCCGGAGCTATGGTGGATGTGGGTGATGGTTATCCAGGATGGAAACCTAATCCCAATTCACCTCTGTTGGCCGTAGCTATTGATTCCTACAAGCAATTGTTTGGTGTTGAGCCTAAAGTGAAAGCTATTCATGCAGGACTTGAGTGTGGCCTTTTCCTTGAAAAGTATCCTTCCCTTGATATGATATCTTTTGGTCCTACATTGCGTGGAGTGCATTCACCCGATGAACGTATGCACATTCCTTCGGTAGAGCGTTGGTGGATACACTTGTTGGATATGTTGAAGAATATATAATAAGGAGTAATATTCCCCGATTTTTTTCATTCTTTGCGAAAGAATATGTATCTTTGCATCGAATTTGTATGAAACTGTAATAGAAAAACATACAGATTCGATGCAATGCTTCTAATATATAGTCGATTGTGTTAGATGATGTTTAAATGCTGAATGATAAAGTAATCAACATATTGGCAATAATTTGTGAATTGAGAAAATATTAATAATAACTAAGTATAATAAAATGATTAAGAGATTTTTGACAGTCCTTTTTAGTGCTGCCATTTTGTGGACTTTTGCACTGCCTGCGAACGCACAGATGTCAGACGATGCGGTCGTTGCTTATGTAAAGAACGGTATGGCCAGTGGTAAATCTCAAAATGAGATGATTAAGGAACTTGCTGCTCGCGGAGTGACTCGTGCACAAGCAGAGCGCTTGAAAGAACGATTTGAGAATGAACAATCAGGAAGAACTGAAGCTGCTCGAACTGTAGGAACTCAAGAACGTGAAAGACGGACGAATGATGGTTTGGCAGAAGTGGAAGCTGGAAGTTTAGACATGGTTGCTACGGAAATTGCAAACCCTGAAGATTTGTCAACAAGTGCTGCTGCACGTTTGGTTTTTGGTCGTAACATTTTTACTAATCGTAACCTCACTTTTGCTCCGAGCATGAATATTCCTACACCTGAAAATTATAAATTAGGTCCAGGTGATGAAGTTATTATTGATATTTGGGGTACTAACCAAGCTACGATTCGACAAACAATATCGCCAGAAGGAACAATTAATGTGCAAGATATCGGTTTGGTAAATTTGAATGGAATGACCGTAAAGGAGGCTGATGCATATATGCGTCGTATGCTAGGACGGATTTATTCTGTATATGGTGATGATGCAGCATCTGAAATCAAACTTACTTTGGGCAATATCCGTACGATTCAGGTGAATATGATGGGAGAGGTTGCAGTTCCTGGTACATATTATGTTTCTTCTTTTTCCAATATTTATCACGCATTGCATCGTGCAGGGGGAGTCAGTAATTTGGGTTCTTTGCGTGAAATCCATTTGATGCGCAAGGGAAAAAAGATTTCTACTATTGATATCTATGAATTTATACTCAAGGGAAAATCATTTGAAGACATTACTTTGGAAGAAGGTGATATAATTATTGTTCCTACATATAAAACATTGGTTGACATATCTGGTAATATCAAGCGTCCTATGTTTTATGAATTAAAAGAAAATGAAACTATAGCAGATTTGTTGGAATATGCTGGTGGATTTTCTGGTGATGCTTTCAAGGATAATTTACGCTTGATACGCCAAAATGGACGTGAGTATAAGGTGTTTACAATTAATAAGCCTGATTATTCCTCTTTTACTTTGATGGATGGTGATGCATTGACAATTGGAGCGATGCTTGATCGTTTTGAAAATCGTATTGAAATTAAGGGGGCTGTATATCGTCCTGGAGTGTATGAATTGGGAAATGAAATCTCTACAGTGCGTCAGTTGGTAGAGAAAGCAGAAGGTATAAAAGGCGATGCGTTCACTAATCGTGCATTATTACAGCGTGAGAAAGAGGATTTGACTCTTGAAACTCAAGCTCTTGACATTGCAGGTATATTAAATGGTACTTTACCTGATGTACCTTTGTGTAAAAATGATATTCTTTATATTGCAAGTATTCATGACCTCAAAGATTTAGGTTATATAAGTGTAAGTGGCCCAGTTGCTAATCCTGGTCGTTTTATATATGCAGAAAATACGACTTTGGAGGATATTATTATGCAAGCTGGTGGATTGTTAGAATCTGCATCATCTGTGCGTGTAGATGTCTCACGACGTGTGAAGAATCCTACAAGTTTAGAAGAAACAGATACACTTAGTTATAATTATACATTCAGTTTGAAAGATGGTTTTGTGATAGATGGAGAACCTAATTTTATTTTGCAGCCTTATGATCAGGTTTATGTGCGTCGTAGTCCTGGTTATCAAGAACAAAGTCATGTGTCAGTATCAGGACGAGTGCTCTTCGCTGGTAATTATGCGTTATCTAATGTTAACGAACGTATTTCTGATGTTATAAATAAAGCTGGTGGTGTAATGAAGAATGCTTTTGTGAAAGGTGCTCGGTTAAGTAGAATTATATCACAAGAAGATCGTATGCGTATGCGGGCTACCCTTCAAATGATGGATAATGCCAAAGATAGTATAGATGTTTCTGAACTTGATTTTGGAAATAGATATTATATAGGAATCAATTTGGAGGAAGCATTGGCTAACCCTGGAAGTGATGCTGATATAGTTCTTCAGCCTGGAGATGAAATTTATGTTCCAGAGTATCAAAATACTGTAAAGATATCAGGTTCTGTTCTATACCCCAATTCTGTAACATATCGTTCTGATATGAGGGTGAAGGATTACATTGAAATGGCTGGTGGATATGGATTTGAAGCAAAAAAGAAACGTGCATTTATCGTCTATATGAATGGAACGGTTGCAAAAGCCAAAAAGAATAGCAAAAAGATTGTAGAACCTGGTTGTGAAATTATTATTCCTCAGAAACGTAAGAATCCAAGTAATTTGCAAGACATATTAGCGATATCAACAACTTCAGCTTCATTAGCAACGATGATTGCGACTGTTGGAAATATTATAACGAAATAAAAAGAAAATTCTAATGACAGAAAATAACTATAGAAATTCTATACCTGATTCTCAAGAGGAAGCAGATATTGATATTATGGAACTTGTTTCCAAGTTATGGAAACGTAGGAAATTGATTATTAAATGGTGTATTGGTGGAGCTATATTGGGATTAATTCTTGCTTTTAGTCTTCCAAAATCATATAGTGCATCTGCCATGCTGGCTCCAGAAGTAGAACAAAGAGTTGGTTCGGGAGTTAGTTCTATTGCAAGCATGATGGGAGTGAACTTGGATAACAATGTTGATGCAATCAGTTACATGATGTTCCCCGAGGTGGTGGCTTCCACTCCTTTTATCTATGAATTATTCGATTTGCCTGTTCAATTCGAAAGAGGAGATAGTATTGTTAATACCGATTTGCTTGATTATATGCTCAATTATCAGAAATCTCCTTGGTGGAGCCCTATTTTAGGTGCTCCTGCTAAAGCTATAAGTTGGGTGATTTCTCTCTTTAAGGAAGAAGAAGAAGGAAGTGGAGATGGTTCTCTCAATCTTTATAATTTGCCCAAGAAAGAGCGTGGGGTTGTCAAAGCTTTGGCTGAAGGAATACAAGTGAATGTTGATAAGAAGACAGGGCAGACCGATATGTCATTGAGTATGCAGGATCCAAAGGTTGTGT
Organism: Bacteroidaceae bacterium; assembly: GCA_017521285.1. Taxonomy (GTDB): domain Bacteria; phylum Bacteroidota; class Bacteroidia; order Bacteroidales; family Bacteroidaceae; genus Phocaeicola_A. Next base: position 19,959 of record JAFXDG010000024.1, read on the forward strand.
ACACTGTTTTGACTGCTGTAGTTGAAAATCTCAAGACATATATGGTGGATTATCGTACATCCAAGGTTCGTGCAGATATGGATAATTTAGAAAAAACATGCGAGAATCGGAAACGTGATTATTTTGACGCACTGAAGGTGTATGCTAATTATCTGGATGCGAATAAGAATGTTGCTTTGTTGAGTGCTCAAGTTGAACGTGAGCAATTAGAGCAGGAAATGAGGTTGGCTTTCCAGGTTTATTCGCAGGTTGCTACTCAGTTGGAGGCTGCTCGTGTGAAAGTAGAACAAGCAAAACCTGTTGTTGCTATAGTTGAACCTCCTGTTGTACCTTTGCAACATTCTGCACCAAGTAAAGCAAAAATGCTTGTTATATTTACTTTCCTTGCTGGATGTATTTCTTCTGCATGGGTGCTTTGGGGAGAGGAATATCTTCAGAAGTTCAAGGAAGTTTTTAAGGAAAAGTAAAATTGAAATGTATATTTGAAGGATTTACATTATAGGAAGTAGAATGTATTGAAAACAAAAGTGGGTTCACATTATTATCTGAACCCACTTTTGTTTTTTTCATTTGAATAAATGATGCTCCATTGTTTTGAGGGTGAAATATGATAACAGACTTACTCATATTTCTTCAACCAATCATCAATCAGCATACGAGCCATGCTGAGTTTATGAGGGATTTCAGGTAGGTGATCGTGACGGAAAAAAGCAGCAGTTGAAAGTTCTTCGTCCTGCAAACGGAGGGAACCACCTGCATAGTCTGCGGTGAAGCCTATCATTTGTCCACTGGGGTAGGGCCAAGGTTGGTTGGCAAAATAGCTAATGTTTGTGATGTCGAGATTGGTTTCTTCCTTCACTTCGCGACGTACGCATTCTTCAAGAGTTTCACCTGTTTCAAGGAATCCGGCGACAAGTCCGTAGTAATTGCCTCGAAAGTTGCGTGCACGAACAAGTAGCACTTCGTCGTCTCGCGTGATGCGCACGATAATGGCCGTGGCTATGGATGGCCACACTTCGCGTTCGCAAGCGATACATTGTTTGCTGATGTCGGTGTGCCAACGCATAGGTGCTCCGCAAACAGAGCAGAAACGTACCGTATCGTCAAAATGAATTAATTCGCGCGCTTTGCCTGCCATGAGATAATGTGAAAGAGGAAGCAGGTCGTAGGAAGTACGGAGGTTTATGAATGAAGAATCCGATACTTGACGATTACTTGTATTTCCAAAGTCATAGTTTGTAGGTAAAGCAAATGCTTGGCATGGTTCGCCATCAAGAATGGGTAGCGAGTGTATATGTGTACCTTCAGGGGTAGCTATAGGTGATTCTTCTCCTCGTGGCAAGACTCCATTGGGCAAGAATAGTTGATCGTTGTGAAAGATGATCCAATACATGACTTTTGTTTTTTATCTTCAAACATTATCCTCTCATTGTCAAACTCAACCGTTTGCGTTTTAGATCAACTTCGAGTACCTTTACTATCACTTGTTGACGGAGAGAAACGACGGTGGTGGGGTCGCTCACAAACTTATCGGCTAATTGGGAAATATGTACGAGGCCATCTTGATGGACACCAACATCAACAAAACATCCGAAGTTGGTGATGTTGGTGACAATGCCAGGTAAAGTCATTCCTTCACGAAGATCTTCCAATGTGTGTACGTCGGCAAATCGGAATGCGGAGAGTGGTTTACGCGGGTCAAGGCCTGGTTTGTCCAACTCTTGCATGATGTCCGTCAAGGTGGGAAGTCCTACAGTGTCGGTGGTGTATCGTTTGATATCAATTTTCAGACGTAAATCCTTATTCTTTATCAATTCGTCAACGGTGCAATTAAGGTCGCTTGCCATTTGCTCTACAATGTGGTAGCTTTCTGGGTGTACGGCACTGTTGTCCAATGGATTTTTGGCTTGTGGTATGCGTAAGAATCCAGCACATTGCTCAAAGGCTTTGGCACCCATGCGAGGCACTTTCATCAACTCTTTTCTTGAACGGAAAGGACCATTTTCAGTGCGGTAGTTTACAATGTTTTGGGCCAGCGTAGGGCCAAGGCCGGAGACGTAGGTAAGCAGGTGTTTGCTGGCCGTGTTTGCATTCACACCCACTTGGTTTACACAGTTTTCCACCACTTGGTCAAGTGAGCGCTTCAGCATCGTTTGATCCACATCGTGTTGATATTGTCCAACACCAATACTTTTGGGATCAATCTTCACCAATTCGGCCAAAGGATCCATTAAACGGCGACCGATAGAGACCGCTCCACGAACGGTTACGTCGTAATCAGGAAACTCCTCGCGGGCAATTTTTGAAGCAGAATAAACGGAAGCACCATCTTCGCTTACCGAATAGACTTCGATACCCTCGACAAAGGGCAGGCGACGGACAAACTCTTCCGTCTCGCGTCCGGCCGTGCCATTACCGATGGCGATAGCCTCCACTTCGTACTTTTCAATGAGGTATTTCATCGTAGCCACCGACTCGCGGTATTGGTTCTTGGGCGGATGGGGCGACATGATGCTATGGTGCAACAGGGTGCCTTGTGCATCGAGGCACACGAGCTTGCATCCCGTACGGAAACCAGGGTCGATACCCAACACGCGCTTCTGTCCGAGGGGGGAGGAGAGGAGTAATTGCTTCAAGTTTTCGGCAAAGATGCGGATGGCCTCCACATCTGCTTTTTCCTTGCTCAGTGCGGCAAACTCCGTCTCGATAGAGGGCTTCAGCAGGCGCTTGTAGGCATCAGTGACGGCTTCTGAAACATGTGCTCTGCATTCGTCACTCGTAGCTCGCAGCTTGTCATTTTTTATATAAATTCTCTCCAACCTCTCCCTGCACTCTTCATCGTCGGGCGAAATGGATACTTTCAAAATCCCCTCGGCCTCACCACGGCGAAGAGCCAGCAAGCGGTGCGAGGTGCAACGCTTGAGTGGTTCGCTGAAATCGAAATAGTCGCGAAATTTCTGTCCTTCTTCTTCCTTACCCTTTACCACTTTTGAGGTGATGATGGCCGTACGGCTGAACTGGTTTCGCACTTGATTGCGGGCACGTTCGTCTTCGTTGACCCGTTCGACAATGATGTCGCGGGCACCTTTCAGTGCCTCTTCCTCATTCTTTACCTCACTATTAATAAATGTACGTGCGCGTGCCATCAGATTTGTCTCACGTTGGAGCATCAGCAGGTCGGCCAATGGCTCCAATCCCCGTTGACGGGCCACTTCGGCGCGGGTTTTCCGCTTTGGCTTATAGGGTAGATAGATGTCTTCTAATTCCGTAGCATCCCACGTAGTGTCGATACGCTTTTTCAGTTCTGTAGTCAGTTTGCCCTGCTCTTCGATGGTGCTTAGGATGGTCTCCTTACGCTTGGCCACCTCGGTCAGTTTCTCGTACATTTGCTTGATTTGCTCAATCTGTACTTCGTCCAATCCGCCCGTAGCCTCCTTGCGATAACGGCTGATAAAGGGGATGGTGGCTCCTCCAACCAACAGCTCCAGGGTGTTTGCCACACTCCGCTCGGCTATCTGCAGGGCGTTGGCTATCATTGAGTTGAATATTTCCATTGGCTTTTTCGGTATTATTAGTTGGCAAAGTTACTGATTTCGCACAATTAAACAATGCCTAAGGGAGCAAAATGAAGAAAAAAACTTCTGTGTGACACTAAAGAAGAATGTCAATTATCTGTCCAAACCTTAACCGACGCTTAAGGTTACATCAGCCGGCACTTAAGGTTACCTTAACCGTCACCTAAGGTCAAGAGGTATTCTGATGTAAAAAGAGACCATTTTTTCTTCCCTATTTACCAAAAAAGCATTATCTTTGCCCGCAAGTGAAAAACTAAGTAAAAACACATATTTATCATTATGAAGAATGTATGGAAGAAAGTCCTGCTCGGTGCAGGCCTGCTGATGATGGTGCTACCGATGGTGGCTGCCAAGCCCAATAAGCAGAACAAAGAGGCGCTGGAAGTGCGCAAAATTATTGACAAAGTAAATACGTACTGGCAAACGAACAACAAGCCTGAAGTACGCTCCTTCTGGGACAATGCCGCTTACCACACAGGTAACATGGAGGCTTACTTCCTGACAGGAAATGAAAAATATCGTGCCTACTCCGAGGCTTGGGCAAACCACAATCAGTGGAAGGGAGCCAAGAGCAACAACCGTGCCGAGTGGGTGTACAATTACGGTGAGACGGACAAGCACGTGCTCTTTGGTGATTGGCAGATTTGTTTCCAGACGTACATCGACCTCTATAATATCCAACCGGAAGACCATAAAGTTCGCCGTGCACGCGAGGTGATGGAGTATCAGATGAGCACTCCGAAGAATGACTATTGGTGGTGGAGCGACGGCCTCTACATGGTAATGCCCGTAATGACCAAGCTCTACAAACTCACTGGCAACCAGCAGTATTTGGACAAACTCTACGAGTACATTTGTTATTCGGACAAAATCATGTACGACCAGGAGACGGGTATTTATTACCGTGATGCGAAGTACGTCTATCCCAAGCACAAGAGTGCCAATGGCAAGAAAGACTTTTGGGCACGTGGCGACGGATGGGTGTTGGCCGGACTTGCCAAAGTGTTGAAAGACCTGCCTGCCGACTACAAGCATCGCCAGTTCTTTGTTGACAAGTACAAGAGGTTGGCCAAGGCCATTGCCGAAATCCAGCAACCCGAGGGATATTGGACACGAAGCATGATGGATCCCGACCATGCTCCCGGCCCTGAGACAAGCGGTACAGCCTTTTTCACTTACGGATTCCTTTGGGGTATTAATAATGGCTATTTGGACGAAGAAATTTATTTCCCCGTTGTAGAAAAATCTTGGGCCTACCTGAAAAATAAAGCGTTGCAGAAAGACGGTAAGGTGGGATACGTACAACCCATTGGTGAAAGAGCTATCCCCGGACAGGTGGTAGATGTCAATTCACAATCCAATTTCGGTGTTGGTGCTTTCTTGTTGGCTGCATGCGAATATGTGCGTTATCTCGAAAGCCGCACTCCCCAAGCAGGTAACGACCGTGCCTATTGGGTTGACCTTGCTTACAAAATGGCAGCTCCTGTATTGAGCAATATGGCTGAGGGCAAGTTGCAAACCAATATGCAGATTGAAGTAAGCCCCAGCTTCGATAATCGCGACAAGCGTGTGACCTATATGGAAGCCTTTGGCCGATTGATGGCCGGTGTGGCTCCTTGGCTCTCACTTCCTGATGACGACACCGAGGAGGGAAAGATGCGTAAGCAACTCCGCGAGTGGGCATTGAAAAGCTATGCTAATGCCGTTGACCCACAAAGTCCTGATTATTTGCTTTGGCGCAATGAAGGTCAACCATTGGTTGATGCCGCCTATATTGCCGAGAGTTTTCTTCGTGCTTACGACCAACTTTGGAAACCTTTGGATGAAACTACCCAAAAGCGTTATATCGAAGAGTTCACTCTGCTTCGTCGCGTAGATCCCCCTTACACCAACTGGTTGCTCTTCTCCAGCATCATCGAGAGTTTCTTGGCCAAGGCAGGTGCTCCCTACGATGCCTATCGCGTGAACTCTGCTTGCCGTAAGATGGAGGAATGGTATGTGGGCGATGGTTGGTATTCAGACGGCCCCGTGTTTGCCTTCGATTACTATAGCAGTTATGTCTTCCACCCCATGTATTTGGAGACTTTGCAAGCCATGAAGGACGCTAAGGCTTACACTCGTATCCACTACGGACAATACTATGCCCGTGCCCTTGAGCGTTGCCAGAAGTTCAGCATCGTACTCGAACGCCTCATTTCGCCCGAAGGTACCTTCCCTGTATTCGGTCGTTCAATTCCTTATCGTATGGCCGCAATGCAACCCCTTGCACTGATGGCTTGGTATCAGACATTGCCTGGCGGACTCACCAACGGACAAGTACGCTCGGCTCTTACCGCCACCATGAAGAGCATGTTCGATGGCAAAGAGAATTTTAACGAAGGTGGATTCCTCACCATCGGATTCTGTGGACGCCAACCCAATGTAGCTGACTGGTACACCAACAACGGAAGCCTCTACATGACTTCGCTTTCTTTCCTTCCTCTTGGCCTTCCTGCAACTCATCCCTTCTGGACAGATGCACCGGCTGACTGGACATCGAAGAAAGCATGGAGTGGACAGCCTTTCCCAAAAGATCATCAGTGGAAAGACCACATCGTGACAAAAGACTTGTATTGATGAAAATATAAGAATAAAAAATGAAGAGTGAAGAATCCAAGAGTGAAAGCCATGTGATTTTTCACTCTTTGTTTTCAATATCCAGTGAGTGTATCTGCATTGAAAAAAGATTAGCAGAATAGCTACAAACATCCTTTCCATATATAAAAAAGGTGAAAATGGGCGGATTTTCATGATAATGTCGTACATTTGCAACGGAAATTTGTTGTCTATGGCATGAGACAACTTAAGATTTTCAAGAGCATAACCAACCGTGAGAGTGCCGCGCTGGAGAAGTACTTACAGGAAATAGGGCGTGAAGAGCTGATTACGGTAGAGGAAGAAGCCGAGCTGGCTGTTCGTATCCGCAAGGGCGATCGCGAAGCTTTGGAGAGGTTGACAAAGGCAAACTTGCGGTTTGTCGTATCGGTGGCCAAGCAATATCAGAATCAAGGATTGGCTTTGCCTGACCTTATCAATGAAGGAAACTTAGGATTGATAAAAGCCGCCGAGAAATTTGACGAAACGCGTGGCTTCAAATTCATCAGCTATGCCGTCTGGTGGATACGCCAATCCATCCTTCAGGCTTTGGCCGAGCAATCGCGTATCGTGCGTCTGCCACTCAATCAGGTGGGGCATTTGAACCGCATAAATCGCGCTTTCTCCAAGTTTGAGCAGGAGTATGAGCGTAATCCTTCTTCCGATGAATTGGCTGAAGTGATGGATATAGAGCCAGAGAAGGTTGAGGAAATGATGCGGATGGCTGGAAAACATACGAGCATCGATGCCCCTTTTGCAGAAGGCGAAGAAAGTAACATGCTGGATGTCTTGGCCGATGCTGGTGCCACGGTGGCCGATGAACAATTCGACAAAGAGTCTTTGGCCATAGAGGTACGCCGTACGTTGGCGCTCTTGCCCGAGCGTGAGCGTCTTATACTGAGTATGTTTTATGGCATTGACTATCCTGAACAAACTTTGGAGGAAATAGGTGAGAAGTTGGGGTTGAGTCGCGAACGGGTGCGACAAATCAAGGAAAAGACATTGAAAAAACTTCGTATCGATGCTTCTCATAATGGTTTGCTGAAACCCTTTTTAGGGTAAAGAAACGAGAAATGAAAATTAAGTATAAAATAATAATAAATAAAGGAAAGAAAATGAAGGTTTTAAAATATGTGATTTGTTTGGCTTGTGCTATGTGGATGGGAACAACCATGATTTCAGCCAAAAATGATAAAGATGCCCAACCAGAGGAGCAGACGGTTTATATATTTGGTATGGCATGTGCCTTTGGTGATTCTTTGGTTCACTTTACCGATGTTCAAGAGATTAAAGGTCTCGAATTGGTCAATAAGGGATTTTTGGAATATCGTAGTCTCTATAGCTATCAGTTGAAGAACTATCTTGAGAATGCCAAGAATTTGCCTAATCGCACATGTACGGTATATTTCTCTGAGAAAAAGAGTAAGTTGGAAAAGACTTTTGCCAAATTCAAGAAACGCTATCAGGGAGACAAATCGGTTGCTCTTCGTCCGTTGGGGGCACAAGAGTTTTCTTTCACACGTCACGGAGGGGCTGAATAGCCTTATCCATCGTGGGCAACAGCTAATGTGGCAATGCTTATCTGGCAATCGGGTATTGCCTTTAAAATGGTTTGAGCACAGGCCGAAAGAGTGGCTCCAGTGGTACTCACATCGTCAACCAACAATATGTGTTTCTTCTGTATCTTATGAATGTCCTGTGGGTTGACGTCAAAGATTCCTTTCACGTTTTCCCAACGTTGTTTACTGCTTTTCAAGTGTGTTTGTGTGGGATTGTCTATGGTGCGAACCAACGATTCATCTCCCATGGGAATACCAGTTACATCACTGATGCCTTTGGCCAATAGGGAGCATTGGTTGTATCCGCGTAGTTTCATACGATTGGTGGACAATGGGACAGGGACAATCAAATCAATACCTTCAAAGAAGTTTGTTTTTCCTGATTGGAAATGGGTTGCCATACATCGTCCCATTTCAATTCCCATGCGGGTATTTCCATAATATTTCAATTCATGGAGAATCTTGTGTACAGGATTTTCGGGTGTATAGAAAAAGTAACTGGCAGCTCTCTCTATAGGCACGAGTCCGTAAAAACGTTGCTCAAAAGGATTGCCCCGTCGCTGATGGTACAGGGTGTGGGGCAATGTGCTCAGACAATGTAAGCATATTGTTTCATTCCATTCGGTCAACCGGTTTCCGCATACGGGGCATTTGCGGGGAAATAGCAAGTCGGTGAATGAATGAAGTAGCGTGTACACCTTTTTTTTATTCTTCAGCACTTTCAGAATGCATCAACAATTTGCGGAAATTCATCGGATAAGGAGTCTCAAACTCCAAAAGTTCCCCAGTTACGGGATGGAAGAACTTCAGTCGGAAGGCGTGCATGGCCATTCGCCTGATGGGGCTTTCCTGTATGTCGCCTACTATGGGATGATTCAATACTTGCATGTGGGTGCGTATCTGCTCTTTGCGTCCGTATCCCAACTCCAACTCAAGCAACGAATATCCGTTGGTTCGCTTGATGGTGGTGTAGTGTGTTATAGCCTTGTCTGGTGAATAGTTCGTAATTGTTTCAGCTGTATATACTTGTCCGTCAACGAGCCACGAGGAGACAACACCGTGAGTTTTCTCCATTTCGCCTTCCACTACGGCCACAAAGGTACGTTCTTTCACCACTCTTTCCCAATTGTCCTGCAAATTTTTCTTGGTGCGCTCGTCCTTGGCAAAAATCATGAGGCCCGAGGCTTCACGGTCAAGTCGGTGTACACCATATATGCGTTGTTGTTTGCTTGAACGTTTCACGTATTCATCCAAGATGGAGAATACGGTGCGTTCGCGCTTCTTGTCGTTGGCTACGGCTGGTATCCCTTCGCGTTTCTCTATGACGATGAGATAAGCGTCTTCATAAACAAGTTTTATCAGTTGGCTCTTGAACTCTTTCTTGTTGTGGCTCTTGCTTATCTGAACAGTCATGCCTGGGCGCAATTCAAAGTCGTACTGGGTTGTTATCTTCTTGTCCACCACGACGGTGCGATGGCTCAGCAAGGCTTTTGCCTTATTGCGGCTTATGTTTCCTTGGGTAATCAGAAAATCCATCAAACCAATGGGCTCCTTTACGGTGGGCATGTTGGTGAATTGTTCGGCTTTTCTGGCAATAGGGCGGCCAGGAGTGTTATTTCTGTTTCGCATACTTCTTGTTTTTTGTTAACGAACCTTAGCCTTGGGCTCAACTCTCCTTATCTCAGGGGTAAGGTTGCCTTATCCTTGGGTTAAGGTGGCTTTATCTTATGGCCGGTGTTGTCTATTTTTTTATCCTTTGTTTTCTCCTCTTTTTTCCAGCAACACTACGTTTTCTACATGATGCGTATGGGGGAACATGTCCACGGGTTGTACGGCTGCTACGCGATAATCCTTGTCGAGCAATTGCAAGTCGCGTGCTTGTGTGGCAGGATTGCAACTTACATAGACAATGCGTTGTGGTGCGGCAAAAAGGATGGCGTCAATCACATCGTTGTGCATACCTGCGCGTGGGGGATCGGTGATGATGACATCGGGTCGCCCGTGTTCTTCAATAAAGTCGCGGGTAAGGATGTCTTTCATGTCTCCAGCATAGAAGAGGGTATTCTCTATACCATTGATGGCCGAGTTTACTTTTGCATCCTCGATGGCTTCGGGCACATATTCGATACCCACCACCTTGCGGGCTTGACGACTGACGAAGTTGGCAATGGTGCCTGTGCCTGTGTAGAGGTCATAGACAAGTTCGTTGCCCGTAAGGCCTGCATACGCGCGAGCTATTTTATATAGGTTATATGCCTGTTCGCTATTTGTCTGATAGAAGGATTTCGGCCCTACCTTGAAGCGTAATCCTTCCATTTCCTCAAATATGTGGTCGTTGCCACGGAAAACGTGTACGTCCAAGTCTCCGATGGTGTCGTTGCACTTGTTGTTGATGACGTAGAGCAACGATGTGATTTCGGGAAATCCGTCGGCCACATATTGTAGCAATCCCTTCATCTGATCTTCCTCTTCGGGACAGGTGGCATTGCATTGCAGGAGTACCATCAGTTCGCCCGTTGACGAGGTTCGTATCATCAGGTTTCGGAGCAATCCTTCTTGTGTCCTCAGATTGAAGAACGAAAGTCCTTTCTCGTAAGCATAGTCGCGCATGGCATTGCGGATGCGGTTGCTGATGTCGTCCTGAAGCCAGCACTTCTCAATGGCCAGCACCTTATCGAAGGCGCCGGGGATGTGGAAGCCTACGGCATTCATCTGGTCATATTTGACCTCTTGCGCCACCTCCTCTTCGGTGAGCCAACGTTTGTTGCTGAAGGTGAACTCCAGCTTGTTACGATAGAATTGGGTCTTTTCGCTTCCCAAGATAGGAGTGATTTCCGGTAGTTCGATTTTTCCGATACGGCGCAGATTTGCCTCCACTTGCTTCTGCTTGTATTTGATTTGCTCTTCGTATGGTAAAACCTGCCACTTGCATCCGCCACACACGCCATAGTGTTGGCAAAAGGGTACTGAGCGGGTAGGGGAGTATTCGTGGAAGTGTACGGCTACGGCTTCGGCGTAACTGTGCTTCTTGCGTTTAACCTGCAAATCTACCACGTCGCCGGGCACTACGTAGGGTACAAACACCACCATTTCATTCACGCGCGCCAAAGCCATACCTTCAGCGGCTACATCCGTTATCGTTACCTTTTCGAGCAAAGGAAGTTGTTTCTTTTTTCGGGCCATTCTTAGTCAAGATAATAAATATGTTGCAAAAATACGCCTTTTTCTCCGATTATTTTCTCTTGTACAGGGAAAAATTTTCTTTCTGGTAGGGAAAAAATAAAATGCGAGTTAATGTGTGCTATTTTTCCACTCCAATGTTTGGGATTTCCACCTTTTTTATATAGCTTTGCAGACTGATTGAGAAAGAAACTATGAATTAACATATTTATTAATTTTTAAAATTACTAAATCAGACAGTATGGACAAAAAAAGAGTCTACACCTTCGGTAATGGACAAGCCGAGGGAAAAGCAGACATGAGAAATCTGTTGGGTGGTAAGGGCGCAAACCTTGCCGAGATGAACCTGATTGGTGTACCCGTACCTCCGGGCTTCACCATTACAACAGATGTTTGTAACGAGTACTTTGCAGAAGGCAAAGATAAGGTAGTTGCCCTGTTGAAGGACGATGTGTTGAAGGCTGTTGCCAACATCGAAACCCTCATGAACTCTAAGTTCGGCGACACTGAAAATCCTCTGTTGGTATCAGTTCGTTCAGGTGCTCGTGCTTCAATGCCCGGTATGATGGATACTATCCTTAACCTCGGTTTGAACGACGAGGTGGTTGAGGGTATGATCCGCAAGACTGGCAATGCCCGTTTCGCATGGGATTCATACCGTCGTTTCGTACAGATGTACGGTGACGTTGTGCTCGGCATGAAGCCCGTTAACAAGGAAGATATCGATCCGTTCGAAGCCATCATCGAAGAGGTGAAGGAAGCTAAGGGCGTGAAGTTGGATAACGAACTCGAAGTAGAAGACCTGAAGGAACTCGTTGCCAAGTTCAAGGCAGCCGTGAAGGCTCAGACTGGCAAGGACTTCCCGACTGACTCTTACGAGCAGTTGTGGGGTGCTATCTGCGCTGTGTTCGACAGTTGGATGAACGAGCGTGCCATCCTCTACCGTAAGATGGAGGGTATCCCTGCAGAGTGGGGTACAGCCGTTAACGTACAGGCGATGGTATTCGGTAACATGGGCGAGACTTCAGCTACTGGTGTATGCTTCAGCCGCGATGCCGGTAATGGTGAGGACCTCTTCAATGGTGAGTACCTCATCAACGCTCAGGGTGAAGACGTGGTTGCCGGTATCCGCACTCCCCAGCAGATTACCAAGATTGGTTCTCAGCGTTGGGCAGAGCGTGCAGGCATCAGCGAAGAAGAGCGCGTAGCCAAGTATCCTTCTATGGAAGAGGCTATGCCCGAAATCTATGCTGAGTTGGATGCCCTCCAGACTAAGCTCGAAAACCACTATAAGGATATGCAGGACATGGAGTTCACCGTACAGGAAGGCAAACTCTGGTTCCTCCAGACTCGTAACGGTAAGCGTACAGGTTCTGCCATGGTGAAGATTGCTATGGACCTCCTCCGTCAGGGTATGATTGACGAGAAGACTGCTCTCCAGCGTTGCGAGCCCAACAAGCTCGACGAGCTTCTCCACCCCGTATTCGACAAGAAGGCTTTGGCCAGCGCTAAGGTGTTGACTCGTGGTCTTCCCGCATCTCCTGGTGCAGCTTGCGGTCAGATTGTATTCTTTGCTGACGATGCTGCCAAGTGGGCCGAGGATGGCAAGAAGGTGGTAATGGTTCGTATCGAGACTTCTCCCGAAGACCTCGCAGGTATGGCCGTTGCTGAAGGTATCCTGACCGCCCGTGGTGGTATGACCTCTCACGCAGCAGTAGTTGCCCGCGGTATGGGTAAGTGCTGCGTATCAGGTGCCGGCGCTTTGAACATCGACTACAAGGCTCGCACTATCGAAGTGGATGGCGTAGTGTTGAAGGAAGGTGACTTCATCTCTCTCAACGGTACTACCGGACAGGTATATGCCGGCCAGGTTGAAACCAAGGCTGCCGAGGTTTCTGGTGACTTCGCTGACTTGATGGCTCTTTGTGAGAAATATACCAAGCTCGTTGTGCGTACCAACGCTGATACTCCCCACGATGCACAGGTTGCCCGCAACTTCGGTGCTGTAGGTATCGGTCTCTGCCGTACAGAGCACATGTTCTTCGAGGCTGAGAAGATTGTGGCTATGCGCGAGATGATTCTTTCTCCCGATGCAGAAGGCCGCAAGAAGGCTCTTGCCAAGTTGTTGCCCTATCAGAAGGCCGACTTCTATGGCATCTTCAAGGCTATGGATGGATGCCCCGTAAACGTTCGTTTGCTCGATCCTCCTTTGCACGAGTTCGTACCCCACGATTTGAAGGGTCAGGAAGAGATGGCTAAGGCCATGGGCGTTACTGTTCAGTATATCCAGCAGCGCGTTGAAAGCCTTTGCGAAGCTAACCCGATGCTCGGTCACCGTGGTTGCCGCTTGGGTAACACATATCCCGAAATCACTGAAATGCAGACTCGCGCCATCCTCGGTGCAGCTGTTCAGTTGAAGAAGGAAGGATGCGATCCTCATCCCGAAATCATGGTGCCTCTGACTGGTATCCTCTATGAGTTCGAGGCTCAGGAGAAGGTAATCCGCGAAACTGCTGCTGCTCTCTTCGCCGAAGAAGGTGTTGAGGTTGAGTTCAAGGTAGGTACAATGATTGAAATCCCGCGTGCTGCATTGACTGCTAACCGCATCGCCAGCCGTGCCGAGTACTTCTCATTCGGTACTAACGACTTGACTCAGATGACCTTCGGTTACTCTCGTGACGACATCGCCAGCTTCCTCCCCGTTTACTTGGAGAAGAAGATTTTGAAGGTTGACCCCTTCCAGGTACTCGACCAGAATGGTGTAGGTCAGCTCGTTGAGATGGCCGTTGAGAAGGGTCGCTCAGTACGTCCTGAGTTGAAGTGTGGTATCTGTGGTGAGCACGGAGGTGAGCCCAGCTCAGTGAAGTTCTGCCACAAGGTAGGTTTGAACTATGTTTCATGTTCACCCTTCCGTGTGCCCATCGCACGCCTTGCCGCCGCGCAGGCTGCTGTAGAAGCATAATTTCTCATTGAGATAATTTGTTACAATCAAGGGGCTGTGTCAATGTTGACACGGCCCCTTTTTTTGTAGGATTGATAAAGGTTGCAGCTTAGTGGTTATTGTAGGGTAGGGGGAGATGTGTCAGCCTTTCATCGCTTGGAAGAAACGTTGTAGATAATGATTGAGACCAAAAACAAACAGTTTGTGGCAAATCCGAAAGTTTGTGAGCCAATTTTGAACTCTTGTTATCTTATTGGTATGTAAATTTGCATTTGAAAGATTTCCGTATAGTTCGGGATATCTGGATTGAATAATTTTAATCAATATAATATTTTGACATGAGAAAGAGTATTTATTTTACCTCCTTATTGTTGACCGCATCTTTAGGGTCAATCTTTACAGGATGTTTTTCGGGTAGCGATGCTCCCGAAATAGAAAAGGGTACAGCCCTCTTCGACAATTTTACGTATCAAGGTAAAGACCGCTTCTATGAGCAGAATCCTTTGCCCGATGCACAGAGTTTCTATACACCCATCTTGCCCGGTTGGTATTCAGATCCCAGTATCTGTACCAATGGTGAAGGAGACTATTTCCTGGTAACCTCTACCTTTACTTATTTCCCTGGTGTTCCCATTTTCCATAGCCGCGACCTTGTCAATTGGAAGCAGGTAGGTCATGTGCTCAGCCGTCCGTCTCAGTTGGTCAATATGCTAGGGCAACATGTCAGTGGCGGTATCTTTGCTCCTGCTATCAGTTACAATCCCCACAACAAGACATATTATATGATTACCACCAACGTTGGTGCCGGTAATTTCTATGTGAAGACCCAAGACCCCTTCGGCGAATGGAGCGACCCCATCCGTGTGCCTGAAGTTGGAGGTATTGACCCGAGTATCTTCTTCGACGATGATGGTAAGGCATACGTCGTGAACAACGATGAAGCCCCTGATTTCAAGGCCGAGTACGATGGTCACCGTACAATCCGTGTACAAGAGTTTGACTGGAAGAACGATAAGATGGTAGGTCCTCGCAAGATTCTTGTGAACAAGGGTGTTCATCCCGAGGAGAAACCCATTTGGATTGAAGGACCTCACATGTATAAAATCAACGGAAAGTATTACTTGATGGATGCTGAAGGTGGTACCAGTGTAAACCACTCTGAAGTTATCTTCCGTAGCGATTCACCTTGGGGACCTTTCAAGGCATGGGACAAGAATCCTATTCTGACTCAGCGTCATCTCGATCCCAATCGTCCTAATCCTATTACATGTGCCGGACATGCTGACATCATCCAGGCATCCGAAGGTGATTGGTGGGGAGTATTTTTGGCTTGTCGTCCTCTTGACAATCGATTTGAGAATCTCGGACGTGAAACTTTCCTGATGCCTGTCAAATGGAGCGAGGATGGCTTCCCCTATTTCACTCAGGGCGATGAGGTTATCCCTATGATTCAGCGTCGCGAAGGTGTCACACGCAATCAAGATGTCACCTTTGGCAATTTCAGTGTTGAGGAAGAGTTTACCGATACCATCCTTGGTATGCAATGGATGACCCTTCGTGGCCCTGCTACTGACCTCTATTCGCTTACCCGCACACCCGGTTATCTCACGTTGAAGTGTGCTCCCATCAGTACTCGCGAACGTCAAGTGCCCGCCTTTGTGAGCCGACGGATACAGCATCATGAGTTCATGGCAGAGACCCGTATGTATTTCAATCCTGAAAATGAAACAGAGAGAGCCGGATTGTTGCTCTTCAAGGACGAGAGACACCAACTCTTCATGTCTGTAGGTCAGACCGAAGCAGGAAGAACCATTTCTTTGACCAAGGTGAGTGGCGAAGAAGAGCATGTCATTGTCTCTAACAGCTTGCCAGAAGAGACTACTTGCTTCGATCTCCAGGTTGTATCAGAAGGTCATACCTTCGAGTTCTTCTATTCAACAGACAAGGGAGAGACTTGGAAAAACCTGGCTACAGGCATCGATGCCAGTCATCTCTCTACCGCTATAGCTGGAGGCTTCACAGGTACTACCGTTGCCTTGTATGCTACCAGCAAGTAAGTTCTTGTTGTAAATAAATGGGAGAAGGTTTGGTCATGCAACCTATTATTGCTACTTTTGCCCTCAGATACTATCAGTAGGGTATTGCGAGAATAAACATTTTGCATTAACAAACTAAAAACAGAAGAAATCATGAAAAAGCTCTTATTGCTCTGTACTGCTTCCGTCATTGCCCTGTGGAGCATGGCTGTCGGTGTGACTTCGGAAAACGACAAACCCGTCAAGGGAAAGCATGTGGAAATCTCCTTCGACTACGTTAAGAAGCAAGGTCCTGGCTCTAACCAGTATGCCGTGTGGATTGAAAATGAGAAGAACGAAGTGGTGAAGACCCTCTTCGTCACCTCCTTTACAACCAAAGGCCGTGTGCGCGAAGGTCAGCCCATCAAGCGTGGCTATACCTATCGTCCTGCCTGTGTGCCCACATGGGTAACCAATGCTAAGGCGGCTGATATGACCGACACCGAACTGGATGCTTTCACCGGAGCAACACCCAAGGAAAGTGGCAAGCAGACTTTCATTTGGGATTTCACTGACTCGAAAGGACAGAAGGTTGCTAAAGGCAATTACAAAGTATGCGTAGAAGCTACGTTGAAGAACGAGTACAAACTCCTCTACGTTGGCACCCTTTCCACCAAAGACAAGGCTGGTGCCATCGACATGAAAGAAACCGTCACTGGTTACGACGAAGCTTATGCCGGCATGATTAAGGACGTGAAAGCCATCGTCCGCAAGTAAGAGCCTTGTACCATTTGAAAACAAAGCGGGGTGTGTCTATCGAAGAATGGCACACTCCGCTTTGTTTTTTGTCTTTTTCTCAGTGTTCTCCTATTTCGTTTTTGTCCTTATCTCTGCATTCTCCCGCCGAACCTACTCCTCACACATGCATTCCGCCATCATGTTCAGTGCCATAAAGCGATAGCGCAGCGTCGTATGTGGAATAGTTCCTATTTTGGCTGTCACGCGTGCCACAATATCCTGATGCTCAAAAGCCTCTGCATTAGGTTCTACCAATAACAGTTTGCCTGCTGCACAAGCTTCAAAATAGACACCCTGCGGCTTGTAATAGCGGTAATGCGGACTGTCAGGTTGGGGGAATCCCTTTTCAAGAAGGATAATGAGCGGATAACCACCTTCACGGAGTGCTCGGGCAATCAGCTTTTCACCTTCAGAAATGGCAGCAGTAACAAACACGGCTCCATTAGCAGCTTCTGCCAGACACTCTTCTTTTCGGGCTTCTATCTGCTCTGCTGTCAGTTTGCGCGAGCATTGGAGCACTTGCCGTTGAGGGTGTCCGGCAAGGAAGATATTGCCGAGCATTGTACATGAGATAGGGTCTATCGTTACATGTTGGTGGATGCGGAAAAGGTCTCTATGGGCCCGTTTCAATGCCATGCGGCGTGGGTTGTCCTCTATGTATTGGGCCATGTGGTTGAGCTGGCCTCTTCTCGTCAGTTGGCGGTCGTGGTATTCAGGGGCAAACAGGCAACTGCTTTTGCTCGCGGGAAAAGCCGCGAGGTTGGTACACTGATACTTGAACCAACGGACGTATTGGCCTATATGCATAGGCAGCCGGTCATGCACACGCAGTAAGATGTGTACGTGGTCGGGCATTATCACGTACTTGTATATCTCTATCGACGAAGCACCTTTGTATGTGGGTATGCGTTCTATCTCTTCCGCAACCTTTTGGCCAAGCGGAGAGAGAACAATCTCTTCGCCACGCAGTTCTCCCAAGAGAGGCAAACGGTTCAACGTCACCATTGTCAGCATCTGTATGGCAGGAGAGCGATAGTCCATCCATTGGGCCCGATACAAATGCTCGCCCTTCTTTTCGCATCGCCAACCCTCTGGAGTCCAAGGTACTTTTGTCATACCTGTTATTTTTTGATTATAAAGCAAAGGTACTCATTCTTTTTATACTTCCTGCATAAATTCGCAAAAAAGTTTCTTTTGTTTCTTGCTCCAACCTTCATCATTCCCCCTTTTCGTCTTTCGTCCTACCTCAGCGTTCTTCCTTTTCGTCTTTCGTCTTTCGTCCTACCTCGGCGTTCTTCGTCTTTTGTTTTTCGTCTTAGTCTTTCGTCCTATCTCGGCGTTCTTCCGCCGGGCCAATTATTGATTTTTGCTTACTTGCTCTTTCGAAGGAGCTTCAATCTGTTGCATTCGTCGGACTCTTTTTTTAGTTTTTTCATCTTTATCAGCAAATATTCCCCTTTTTCTTTCCATATATAAAAGATTCTCACTACATTTGCCCCGATTCCGTAAGGAAGAACATAGTGAAGTGAGCGTTTAGCGATATTATCCTGCATGGGAATCTGGACAATTCTTTAATGATGGATAATAAACAAGGACGCTCACGTTTTGGTTGTATATATCATTTTTGTATATATACCTCTGAAGCGTGAGTCATTGTTTGTTACATCATTAGGGCAGTCCAGAGCCTCCAGCAGTAACAATAATGAACTTGCGCTTTTTTAATAAACTTTTTTATAAAAATGTTATGAAAAAATATTTTGTATGCATTGTAATTTTGTTACTTACTTCTTGTGGAAGTGATTACAAATTGAAGGTCCTGGTTTCAACTGAACTTAATGGAGAGTTGGTGGGAAGTAATGACTTTGAGTTTGATATTGATGCATCAACAAAAGATGAAGCAATAAAAAAAGCAGAATCTAAATGTAGGACATTAGAAATGATATCAGAGGAGGCTATAAAAGTTGGATCTTTAGCATCAATTCCATTTTATGCCGAACTTTACGAAGACGGAAGTTTTGTAGAAGAAATCATTTGGAAAGAACCCATAAAGGAAAACATACCTGTGGTGGATTCCCTAAAAATAAAGGAATTATCCCATCTGTTTAAATTTGAAAATGATAAATTTTCTGTAGATAAAAAGACTTGGATTCTTCCTAAAAATGCTCCAAAATATATTAACAGGAATGGTTTATTTTGCTATTTTTCAAAAACAGAAGAAGACGTTATGGATTTTAGATTAAGAATACAATACTATGCAGATGAATGGCTATTTATAAGAAAGTACAATTTCGCTATTGATGGAACAGTCTATGAATATACACCCGATAGGGTTGATACAGATAATGGAGAAGGGAAGATTTGGGAATGGATTGATGTATCGGTTACGACCCCTAATTTAAAAGATATCATTAAGGCTATTAGTACAGCTGAAACTGCCCAAATTAAATTTGTTGGAAGACAATATTCCGATGTCAAAAATATAACAAAAAGAGAACGAGAATCAATAAATAATACTATACAATTATTTGAGGCTATGGGAGGAACTTTTAATTAATATACAATTTTCTCCTCCGAAACAACTGTCACCTCATTTGTTATCAGAAGGTGAATTTTCTCTTGCTTGTACAGTCTTTTGTATTCAGTGTAATCTTCAAGAAGAGTTTGGTTGAAGGAGAGTTTTTTCATTCGAGGAAAGGAGATGATGCCGTACACCCGTTGTTTGTCGCTGATGATGTCTTTACGACGAAATTCACGGATGCTTGTTGTCAATTGGTTTTTGGCTTTGTCTTTATGGACAGACAGATTCTTTGATTTGCAATCTTTTATCTCTACAAAACTGATGAAGTTTCCTTCAGTTGTGTTCATTGTCAAGGGGAAGAAGCAACATTCGCATTGCTCCATATCGTTCCCTTGTTTATCTTTGAACAGATGATTCTGAAAGGGAATGAACGAAAGGGTCATACCCTGTGGATTCCTTATCAACAAGCAATCCATCAGTTGACCTTCCGTTTTCGGACAAAGAGGGTGGGAGGGATGAAACTCCACTCCTCTTGCACTGTTTGTCCTTTCGGAGAAGTCAGCCACATACACTTCGGCATCACTAAAGGTTTGTGGCAAAATGCTTGGATAAATGTGCTTTATTCTATTCTCCATCCTCGTAATAGTTTAGTAGGGAGAGGTATTCGGAGGAATTTTCCTTGTATGCTTGATTTAGGTAGTTATCTTCGATGATGCCGTCCTCATCCTGTATACACTTCAGTTGTCCGTCGTGTATTTCGTTGATCGATACCAGGCTTGGTGAAATCCACGCATGGTGAGAGGGGAATTGGACTCTTTCCTCCGTGGGTATGTGCTGTCCTACCATGCCACCCATCATGCAATTGTTGATTGCAAACAGGATGTAGGGGCTATGAGTGGTCAGTGTCAAGGTGTTTTCACTATTTACCGTATCAGTCAAAAACTCGTAAACCATTTCCTGTTGTGCCGAGGGGAAAAGGTTCAATTCTGGTTCTTCTATAATGCTTTGTACGTATTGGATCTTAGTGTAATTGTCTAAGATGGCGATAGCTTTTTCCTTCATACCCGGTTTTACGACACAAAACTTCTGATTCCCATATCTAAACGTATCGCTTGGAGGATTCTCTATAGGATAACGGGTCGTTGTATGATAGTGAATCATACCATATACCTTGTTTAAGGTTACATTGTCTTCGAACGAACTCTTCTTATTCAGTTCTTCCCTATAATCATTATACACCTTGTGTAACAGATACAATGGTGTGAACGATTGGATGCCACTTGATGCATCGGTCAGTTCCACATTACCCTTTTCTGTTGCTATGTAGTCCTTCAAGGAGTTTTCATCGTAATGGTATTCAACTCCTAACGGTGTCACATTCAAATGTCTCTTTTCTGTGAACAATCCACGCATTTCTCCCCATTCCGACAGGAAACTGTTCAGGTTGTCGTTGGGTAATTTAAGGGATGTCCAATTACGGATGGCGGCTAACAGACGTTCAGCTGGTGCATAAACTATCTTTGGACGCTTGTATGCCAGATAGTCGTAAGGAGATTGTTTTGCTGAAGGTTCCTTCTTTGTAACTATGGCATACCCCTTTTCGTATGAAATGGTTACAAAATCCGAATCATAATGAATCAATGACTCATTCTTGAAGTAGCCATGCAGATGATGATATTCTTCCAACTTTTGTCTGAACTCAGTTTGTATGTCCAGATAGGGGCGGAAGAGGCACACTGTCTTTTCTATCCACAAACAGTTGGAGATAATCTTGGCGATAGTGCTTTTACCACTGCTTTGCGGGCCAATGAAGACATTCACCTTATTGAGGTCAATCTCTACGTCCTTGATAGGGCCAACATTCTTTATAATCAGATGTCTCTTACTCATTTTCTTGCGTATTATTCATCTACTCTGCAAAGATAATGTGTTTTGTATTTATTGGCAAAAAAAAGTGGAAAAACATTGTTTTTTAACATTTATGACAAGGTTAGAAAACCTTGAATGTACAACTGGGTCAACCGGCTATATCAATAAGACGAAAAGTAGTCAACTAAAATCGTTAACATACATCGAAAAAGTGAAAACATCCGTCAAACTTCTTTGTTTCGCGTCGCGAAATATACATTTCACGATTTGGAATGTACATTTCACGTCGTGAAACGGTTATTTCACGACGTGAAATAAAGAACAATTTGGGGCTTTTCAAAAAATGCAGCTGGATTTTTGTCTTTTTAGAAGTAGAGCTTAGGGGATTTCCTTATATCGGACTTACGCAGATTCGTAAATAAAAAAAGAGTGAAAAATGAAAAATCACGATGTGCATGTCATGTGATTCTTCACTTTTCACTCTTTGTCTTTTGCTTCCGCAGTGTGCTTAGCAGCACGGAATCTTTTCGATGCGGCGTGCGTGACGACCACCTTCGAACGGAGTCTTGAAGAACTTCTTCAGGATTCTGTCGGCTACGGTGTTGGTTACGAAACGACCGGGCATAACGAGTACGTTGGCATTGTTGTGCTGACGACCCAACTCGGCAATTTCAGGACACCAGCAGAGGGCTGCACGGATGCCTTGGTGCTTGTTCAGCGTCATGCTGATACCGTTTCCGCTACCACAGATGGCGATACCGCGTTCGTATTCACCAGCTTCGATGGCTGCTGCCATGGGGTGAGCTACGTCGGCATAATCGATGCTTTCGGGAGAGTAGCAACCGAAATCGTTATATTCATAACCATTCTCCTCCAACCATTGGAGAACATACTTCTTCAATTCATAACCTGCGTGATCGCAGCAAATAGCTATTTTTTCCATTGTGTTTATATTTAGGACCCTCCCCCTTACCACTCCACAAGGGAGGGGAGTGAATAGTTTTGCCAAACTATCTACTCCTTCCCCTTGGGGAAGGTTGGGATGGGGGTTGATTATTATTTACAGCATTGCTTTTACCTGATTATATACATTCTCGGCAGTGAAGCCCAACTTTTCGTCGAGTACCTTGTAGGGAGCTGAGAAACCGAAGCTTTCGAGACCCCATACTTTACCTTCGTGAGCGGGTACAAGACCTTGCAAGTTGACGGGAAGACCGGCAGTAAGACCGAACTTCTTCACACCTGCGGGCAATACCTGGGCCTGATACTCGGGGCACTGGCTGCGGAAGAGTCCTTCAGAAGGAACGCTCACGATTGAGCACTTCACACCATCCTTGCGGAGCAACTCGGCACCGGCAACGAGGGTAGAAACTTCTGAACCAGAAGCTACGAGGATGACGTCAGCGTCAGCATCAGAACCAGCCACGATGTAAGCTCCCTTAGCAGCCTGGGCATAGTCGTTGCCTGCGGGCAGGTCGGCAATGTTCTGACGGCTGAGGATGAGGGCAGTAGGAGTGGCTGTGTTGGCCATAGCGAGTGCCCAAGCCTCGGTCGTCTCCTTGGCATCAGCAGGACGGAGCACGAGGGTAGAGTTGTGACCCTTGTGGTTCTTCAGTTTCTCCATCAAGCGGATCTGTGCCTCTTGTTCAACGGGTTCGTGAGTAGGACCGTCTTCACCTACGCGGAAAGCATCGTGTGTCCAGATGAACTTCACGGGCAATTCCATGAGGGCAGCCATACGAACGGCGGGTTTCATGTAGTCAGAGAATACGAAGAAGGTACCGCAAGCGGGGATGACACCACCGTGGAGAGCCATACCGATGCAGCAGCAAGCCATTGTCAACTCGGCTACACCTGCCTGGAAGAATGCACCGCTGAAGTCGCCCTTGGCAAGAGCCTTGGTCTTCTTCAAGAAACCGTCAGTCTTGTCAGAGTTAGAGAGGTCGGCAGAAGCACAAATCATGTTGGGCACCTGCTCTGCAAGGGCAGAGAGACATGCGGCAGAAGCGTTACGGGTAGCATCGCCAGCCTTCTGTTCAACCTTGCTCCAGTCAATCTGGGGAGCCTTGTTGGCAAACCAGTCAGCCTGTGCAGCAGCCTTTTCGGGATTAGCAGCAGCCCATTCAGCCTCTTCTGCATAGCGGGCAGCGCAGATAGCTTTCAACTCTTCAGCACGCTTGGCATAGAGTTCCTTCACGTCGTCGAAGATTTGGAAAGGATTCTCGGGATCGCCACCGAGGTTCTTCACTGTGTTGGTGAAAGCGTCGCCACCGAGGGGAGCACCATGAGTCTTGCAGTTGCGCTCGTAAGAAGAGCCGTCGGCCTTCAAAGCACCCTTACCCATGATACACTTACCGATGATGAGGGCGGGTTTGCCTTCAACAGCCTTGGCTGCTTCGATAGCCTTGCGGATTTCGGCAGCGTCGTTACCATTGATTTCAATCACTTCCCAACCGAGGGCACGATACTTGGCAGCAGTGTCTTCGTTCATAACTTCAGCAGTCTCGGTAGAGAGCTGGATGTCGTTAGAGTCGTAGAACATGATGAGGTTGTCCAATCCCAACACACCAGCTACGCGGGCTGCACCCTGAGAGATTTCCTCCTGAACACCACCGTCAGAGATATAGGCGTAGATGGTTTCTTTTGCGAAAGTGGGGTTGCCTGTGTGGGCAGCCAAGAACTTGGCAGCGATGGCAGCACCTACGGCAAAGGTGTGACCCTGGCCGAGAGGACCTGATGTGTTTTCAATACCACGGGCAATTTCAAACTCGGGGTGACCGGTAGTGGGAGAGCCCCACTGACGGAGCTGGGCAATCTCTTCAAGGCTGAACTTGCCGATGAGAGCCAACTGGGCATAGAGCATAGGAGCCATGTGACCGGGGTCGAGGAAGAAACGGTCGCGACCTACCCATGTGGGGTTTTCGGGGTCGTAGTTGAGGTACTCAGAATAGAGCACATTGATGAAGTCGGCACCACCCATAGCACCACCGGGGTGACCTGATTTTGCTTTCTCTACAGAAGCGGCAGCCAAGATACGGATATTGTCGGCTGCATGGTTCAATACTTTAATGTCGTTCATATTGTTTAATGATTAAGAGACCCACCTATATCTTCCCTGTGAGGGAGGACTTGAAAATACTATTGTCATTAATTGATAGGAGAAATCAAGCCCCCTCCCTCACAGGGAGGGATGGGGTGGGTCTGTTATTATTTATTTCTTGCAATTCACTGCTGCTTCTTCGATACCGAGGCAAGCTTTGTAGTTCTCGATGTACTTGTTGAAGCCTTCTACGTCTTCGGGGGTGGGGGCAATCTCCACACCTGTGTTACCGGCAAAGACTACGCGGTCGAGATAGTCGGCCAAAGCCAATCCCTTCGGATTGTTTACCAAGTAAGAGGCCAACAGCGCCATACCCCACGGACCACCTTCACCAGCAGTCTCCATGACAGAGATGGGAGAGTTGATGGCAGCAGCAAGGATGCGTTGTCCTACGCCGGCAGTCTTGAAGAGACCACCATGTCCGGTGATGCGGTCAACCTTGATTTTCTCTTCGTTGAAGAGTATGTCGTTACCAATCTTGAGCACGCCGACAGAGGCATGAAGATGGGCACGCATGAAGTTGGCAAGGTTGAACTTGTCGCCTGCTGAACGTACGAAGAGGGGACGACCTTCGGCCAAACCTGTTACAGGTTCACCTGAGATGTAGTTATAAGAGATGAGACCACCGCAGTCGGGGTTACCCTTGAGAGCGTTGTTGTAGAGCTTGCCGTACACTTCGTTCATGTCAACGGGGATGCCCAACAGTTCCTGATACTCCTTGAAGAGGTTCACCCACGCGTTGAGGTCAGAAGTACAGTTGTTGCAATGTACCATGGCTACCAGACTACCGTCGGGAGTGGTTACCATATCAATCATTTCGTAAGGTTTGGAGAGGTCTTTCTCCAACACAATCATTGAGAATGATGAAGTTCCGGCAGAAACGTTACCTGTGCGCTGCTTTACGGCATTGGTGGCAACCATACCTGTACCTGCGTCACCTTCGGGAGGACATACAGGGATACCGGGTTTCAAATGGCCTGATACGTCGAGCTTCTTGGCACCTTCGGGAGTAAGGAATCCTGCATTTTCACCGGCAACGAGTACTTGGGGAAGAATGTCGAGCAGTTTCCAATCGAAGCCCTTGGGGGCAATCAGATTGTCGAACTTCTCAACCATCTCAGCAGAATAAGTCTTGGTTTCGGGGTCAACAGGAATCATACCAGAAGCATCACCTACACCGAGTACACGATTGCCTGTAATCTGCCAGTGGATGTAGCCAGCCAATGTGGTGAGGAAATTGATTTGATTTACGTGTTCCTCGTTGTTCAAGATGGCCTGATAGAGGTGAGAGATGCTCCAACGCAAGGGGATGTTGTAAACGAACAACTCAGACAAAGCGGCTGCGGCCTGACCAGTGTTGGTGTTTCTCCATGTGCGGAAGGGTACGAGTATTTCTTCCTTTTCGTTGAAAGCCATGTAGCCGTGCATCATGGCGCTGACACCGATGGCAGCCAATGTCTCGATTTCAATGTCGTAGAGTTCTTTCACATTGTTGCGCAGATCAGCATAGCAATCCTGCAAACCATACCAAATAGCTTCTACGCTGTATGTCCAAAGACCATCGACGAGCTGGTTTTCCCATGTGTGGCTTCCTTGGGCAATGGGCTTGTTCTCTTCATCAATCAGCACCGCCTTGATGCGGGTAGAGCCAAACTCGATACCGAGAACGGCTTTTCCTGATTCGATGACTGATTTTGCTTCAATATTCATGATGTTTGTTCTTTATTTGTCAATTAATTAAATAGTTTCTTTTCAGTAAATTGTCCTACCTTGACGTACTTTTCGTAAATTTTGGCGTATATCTCGGTATTCTCAGTCTTAGGCGTATATTCCTTGGCATACCCGGAATTCATGGCGGCAATGGCGTCTTCTACCTTATTATATATACCAGCTGCAGTTGCAGCAAACATGGCTGCACCAAGTGCACATATTTGGTCTGTTTTGCACACCTTGATGGGCATGTTCAATACATCGCTCAATGTTTGTATGACAAAGGGCGACTTCAGCGCTATACCACCAATGCCGATGACATTGTCGATGCGTACTCCTTCGTTGATGAAATGGTCAACAATGGCTTTGGTTCCGAAAGCTGTGGCTTCGACCAATGCACGGAAAATCTTTGGAGCTGAAGTTCCAAGGGTGATACCCGTAATGGTTCCTTGCAACAATTGGTTCGCATTGGGCGAGCGGCGTCCGTTCATCCAATCGGTAGCAATGACAGTGCTTTCGCTCAAAGGAATCTTCTCGGCATCGGCACTGAGGGCAGGGATAATTCGTTCGCAAGCCTCGTCGATGATGGCAGCGCGGGTGTTGAAGTCGATAAGCTCAGTTTTGCCAACGATTTGTTTGATAGGGAACTCAAGTACGCGTTTGAACCATGCATAGATGTCGCCAAAAGCGGATTGTCCCGCTTCGAAACCTACCATACCTGGAATGACGGATCCGTCAACTTGACCACAGATACCTTTGATGAGTTTGTGTCCAACTTCCTCGTAAGGAGCCACCATGATGTCACAAGTGGATGTTCCAATTACACTGACAAGTGTGTGAGGAGTGACTCCGGCACCTACAGCGCCCATGTGGCAATCGTAAGCTCCTCCGGCTACAATCACTTCTGTACTCAAACCAAGGCGGGCAGCCCATTCGGGACACAACTTGCCAACAGGCTTGTCGGCAGTCTCTGTGTCGGTGAACAGACGTTCACGGAAACCAGCCAATAGCGGGTCGAGTGTGGTGAGGAATTCTTCGGAAGGCAGACCTCCCCACTTGGGATGCCACATGGCTTTGTGACCTCCGGCGCATCGGCTGCGTACTATGTCCTTGGAAGAAGTGACACCTGTGAGAATGGCTGGCAACCATTCGCAATGTTCAACAATGGAATAGGCTGCCTTGCGTATTTCTTCGTCTTCGCGAAGAATATGTAAAGCTTTAGCCCAAAACCATTCGGAAGAATAAACACCGCCTTCATAAGCCACATAATCAACATCCCACTCCTTGCAGAGTTTGTTGATCTCGGCAGCTTCCTTCACAGCCGTGTGATCCTTCCAAAGGACGAACATGGCGTTGGGGTTTTCGAAGAACTCGGGCAGGAGGGAGAGGGGAGTACCCGTCTCATCGGTGAACACAGGAGTAGAGCCGGTGGTGTCGAAGGCTATGCCTATCACCTTTTCGGCTGTACCCGGTGGACACTTGCTGAGTGCTTCGCGTACACTGTCTTCCAATACTTCGAGATAGTCCATCGGGTGTTGGCGGTACTGGTTGGTTTTGGGGTTGCAATACAATCCCATGTTCCAACGCGGATAGTACTTGACGGCTGTACCCATAATCTCACCGTTGAAGGCGTTTACTATGAGTGCACGTGCCGAATCACTACCATATTCGAAGCCAATGACAAATTTTTCTTCCATAATTAATGTAATCAGTTGACAAGTTAA
This sequence comes from Bacteroidaceae bacterium, assembly GCA_017521285.1. GTDB lineage: Bacteria > Bacteroidota > Bacteroidia > Bacteroidales > Bacteroidaceae > Phocaeicola_A. Next base: position 47,582 of record JAFXDG010000024.1, read on the forward strand.
CAAGTTGACAAGTAAACCAAGGAATGTGGAATGAACTCAAATCCTTGTCAACTTGTATCTTGTCAACTTGTCAACTCAAATTAAATTAGCAAAGTGCCTTATTCAGCATGTAATACACTTCGTTCATGCGCAGTTCTTGCTTGAACGAGCTGATAGTAGTATCTTTGTTGATTTTGATGTATTCGATTCCAACGATTTCAGCGAAATCTTCCCAATACTCTTCGGTGATGTCGTATGAGAATGCGCTGTGGTGAGTACCACCTGCGAGAATCCATGCGCCAGCACCAATTTCGAATGTGGGCTGAGGAATCCAAAGGGCAGATGCAACAGGAAGGTTAGGCATGGGCTTCGGCTCGATGCACTCAACTTCTTGAGAGATGAGACGGAAACGGTTGCCAAGGTCAACAACTGTAGCCTTGATACCACGGCCTACCTTTGAAGTGAATACGAGACGGGCAGTCTGCTGCTTGCGGATACCGATACCGAGGAAGTGAACTTCGAGTTTGGGTTTGTCAACAGCGATGAGCGGACAAATCTCGAGCATGTGGCTCTGGAGGCAAGAAGACTGGTCACCGGCGAAGTTGAGGGTGTAGTCTTCGAGGAATGAGCATCCGATAGGCATACCATGCTGGATAACCCAGAGAGTACGGCAGAGACATGCTGTCTTCCAGTCACCTTCTGCACCGAAACCGATACCTTCAGCCATGAGACGCTGAGAAGCGAGACCCGGAATCTGGTCGAAGCCTACGAAGTTAGGATCGTTGATGTCGGCATCGCCGAGGTCGTCGAAGTTGGTAGTGAATGCAGTAGCTCCTTCGTCGGCCAATACACGGCGCAGGGCGATTTCAGCCTTGGCAGCATTCTTAACCTTCTCCCAATAAACTTCTTCACCGCTTTCGTCAATCTTGATTTCGTATTCCTTCTTATACTCTTCAACAAGGGCATCAGCTTCGGCGTCAGTCACCTTCTTGAGGTAATCCATCAATGAAGATACGGGGTAGTAGTCAACATGATAACCCATGCGCTGTTCGAACTCTACGCGGTCGCCATCAGTAACGGCTACATTGTTCATGTTCATACCGAACATGAGGCAACGTACGTTCTTGGCATCGGCAACACCGGCTGCTACACGTGCCCATACGGCAATCTTCTCCTGTACTTCTTCGTTTTTCCAGTAGCCGCAAACTACCTTGCGGGGAACACGCATACGAGTGCAGATGTGACCGAACTCGATGTCGCCATGAGCTGACTGGTTGAGGTTCATGAAGTCCATGTCAATTGACTCCCAAGGAATCTCAGCATTGTACTGGGTGTGGAAGTGGAGCAACGGTTTCTGCAGAGTCTGAAGAGCCTTAATCCACATTTTGGCAGGAGAGAAGGTGTGCATCCATGTGATGATACCGATACACTTTACATCGTTGTTAGCAGCCTTCATTACAGCTTCAGCCTCTTTTGAAGAGTTTGCTGTACCCTTATATACAACCTTGATAGGAAGTTTGCCACTGTTGTTGAGACCCTCAACCATTTCCTTTGAGTGTCCATCTACTATCTTAACTGTTTCGCCACCATAGAGCAGCTGGGCACCTGTTACCCACCAAATTTCATACTGTTCAAAAATGTTTGCCATAATTCTTATAGTTTTAATGTTAATGAATTATATACTTAATAATCTCTTAATGCTTTTGGCCTTTTTGTCCGTAGTAGGCATTGGGGCCATGTTTGCGATTGTAATGCTTCTCGATGAGGAGCGGGTTCATGGTTGTCTCGGGATTGAGCGTGAACGAAATGTAAGCCATTTTGGCACACTGTTCCATCACCTTGGCATTGTACACAGCGTTAGCAGGACTTGTTCCCCATGAGAATGGACCGTGATTCTTCACCAAAACACCCGGTGTATGGTCGGGGTTGATGCCTTCAAAACGTTTAACGATTACATTGCCGGTTTCCAATTCATATTCGCCTTCCACTTCAGCCTTGGTCATGTCGTCGGTACAAGGGATGGCTTTGTAGAAATAGTCGGCATGAGTAGTACCGATGTTGGGAATGTCCTTACCAGCCTGTGCCCATGCGGTGGCATAGGTAGAGTGGGTGTGGACAACACCCTGGATGTTGGGGAATGCGCGATAGAGAACGAGGTGAGTGGGAGTGTCTGAAGAGGGATTCAAATCGCCTTCAACCACTTCACCCGTATGAAGGTCAACTACCACCATGTCTGAGGCTTTCATGTCGTCGTAACTTACACCACTGGGTTTGATTACTACCAATCCCTTTTCACGGTCGATACCTGACACGTTGCCCCAAGTGAATATAACCAAACCTTGTTTGACAAGATCGAGGTTCGCTTGGAATACTTTTTCTTTCAGTTCTTCTAACATAATATTAAATATTTAAAGTTTGTTATTACCTTATTATATATATGTGTCATAACTTGAATCGCGGGTCGCGGCTGTATGCCTTGTTGTTGAATTTGTACAGATAGGCACCTCGGCGCGAACTGGATTTGTCAATCATTTCTGTCTTTTCAATATAATCCATCTCGGCTACTTTCTTGCGGAAGTTTCGCTTGTCGATGGTTTCTCCCTGAATTGTTTCATAGAGGGATTGCATTTGGCTTAGGGTGAAGAGGCGGGGGAGGAGATTGAGACCGATGGGCTCGAGCGATGCTTTGCGGCGTATCAATTCTCTGGCTTTCTCAATCATGGCCGGATGGTCGAAACTCAACTCCGGCAGGTCGTGGATATTTATCCACTGTGCATTGTGTTTTTTGACCAGTTTACGGTCAGACTCATCTACATTGATGAGGGCATAGTAGGCAACGGATATGACCCGTTCACCCGGATCGCGGTCAACTTCGCCAAAAGCTCCGACTTGTTCCATATAAACATTTTCGAGGCCGGTCAATTCTTTCAAGACACGTTTGGCGGCAGTATCTACGCTTTCATTCTGTTGGACAAAACCACCCATCAACGACCATTTCCCCTTTTCGGGCTCAAAATTACGTTTCAGTAGGAGCAGACTGAGCTCACCTTCGTTCAAACCGAAGATAATACAATCTACTGACACGTAGAATTGTGGGTTGATGTTGTAATAGGCGGTCATTGTTTTAATTACGAGCTACAAGCAATAAGTTATAAGTTATGAGCTACAAGCTACGAGTTGGAGTGCCTGTTTGCCACTCGTCACCCGTAGCTCGTAGCTGATTTAATTCAGATTACCACAATGCCACATACAAAATAGTAAGAATGACAATGATGGCAATAGCACCAATGTTGAATGCGCTGTCTGTACGGAAAATAGCAATATCTACACCGATAGACTTGGGATCTTCCACTTTGTCCTTGGCATTTGAGCGCAGGTAGAAACCAATGCTACCCAACATCAAAGCGAGGAAGAAGATTGCTTCGAAACCGTAGCAACGCAATTCGTGTGAGAACATAGAAGCAATACCGATGCACAAGCATACTACAGCTGAGATGATGGTGATGTTGCTCCACTTCAACTGAGTCTTGATTGTGTGCTCGTCAAGTTGCTCTGCAGGTACAGTTTTCTTGCTCATCAATGAGATGCTGAAGAAGAGAACTATCAAGCATGCGAATACGTATCCCATACGCAACAGGAACGGAACGTCGGGAAGCATGAACTTGAAGAGGATTGAGAAGAAGAATGTACCGATGGCAGCAACAACAGCAGCTGCGCCAGATGCACGCTTCCACAACAGGCCAAGACCGAAGATAACAACGATACCGGGATAAACGAATCCTGAGTACTCTTGGATAACCTGGAAGGCCTGGTCAGCACCACCCATGATAGGATATACGGCGATGAGGGCAAGAAGCAACGCTGCAACAGAAGTCAAACGTCCAACGTTCACCAACTTCTTCTCTGAAGCGTTCTTGTTGAAGAAGCGCTTGTAGATATCCATTGTGAAGATAGTAGAAGTAGAGTTGAACATAGATGCCAATGATGAAATAACGGCAGCAGCAAGAGCAGCAAATGAAAGACCCTTGATGATAGTCGGAGTGAAGTTGCGGATCAACCAAGGATATGCATCGTCGGGACGGTCAAGTGAACCGGCAAGAGAAGCTCTCAGGTCGGCACAGTCAGGAGAGTTCATGATGTAGAATGCACATACACCGGGGATACAAACGATGAACGGAATCAAAATCTTCAAGAAGGCTGCAAAAATCATACCCTTCTTTGCTTCAGCCAAAGACTTGGCTGCAAGACCCTTCTGGATGATGTACTGGTTGAAGCCCCAGTAACCCAAGTTGGTGAGCCACAAAGCGCCTACGATAACCACGATACCCGGGATGTCAAAGTAGGGGTCAGCCTTCTGGATTGTCACACCATTCTCTACAATACCATTGATAATAGGATAGAGCTCTTCATTTCGGGTAACGACAAGGTTGAAGTGCTTGTCATTCGGATTTTCTAACAATTCAGTATAAATCTGTCCCAAAGCTCCGAGTGCACCACCTTCGATGTCAAGGCTACCAGCGATTACGTCAAGAGCGGCATAAGCAGTGATAAGACCACCACCAACGAGGAATGTCACCTGCATAACGTCTGTCCAAGCCACAGAAGCCAAACCACCATAGATTGAGTACAAACCTGCTACGACGAAGAGGAAGAGGATGATGACGAGCAATGTCATATCAACGTTCATTCCCATGAACACGCCTGCGATAGTGGGCAAACCAAGAATCTGCTTCATGGCAAGTGCGCCCAACCAAGCTACTGATGTCAGGTTGATGAACACGTAGAGGAACAACCAGAAGATTGAGAAAGACAAACCTACACCCCAGTTGTAACGCTCGCTGAGGAATTGGGGAATAGTGAGGACTTTCTTTTCAATCATCAGCGGGAGCAAGAATTTACCCACCACAATAAGAGTAGCGGCAGCCATCAGCTCGTAAGCAGCCATGGCGATACCTGATACATAAGCAGAACCAGACATACCAATGAACTGTTCTGCTGAAATGTTTGCAGCGATGAGTGATGCACCTACTGCCCACCATGTCAAGGTATTTCCTGCGAGGAAGTAGTCTGTTGACGACTTCTCTTCTCCTTTTTTACCTCTTGAGAGGAAGATACCCATACCGACAAGAAGCACGATATAGGCTACAAAAACAAGATAATCGGCTGTCTCAAAGCCATTGTTTTTTAACGCTTCTAATATTTCCATCCTTTTTTATTTTTAAGGTTAATAAATTAAATGATTATTTTTCTATACCGAATTTATAGATACAACGGCTGCTGTATGTTTGTCCTGGCTCCAAAGTGGCGTTGGGCCATCCTTCCAAATCAGATTTGTTAGGAGTATCGGGATACTTTTGGGTTTCCAAGCAGAGACCTGTACGTTGGTTGTACACAATGCCCTTCTTACCGGTTACTGTACCATCAAGGAAGTTACCGCTGTAAACCTGAATACCCGGCTCGTTAGTGTAAACTTCCAATGTAATGCCAGTAACGGGGCTTACCACTTTTGCTGCCAGCTTGCTTTCATCACCATTAGTGTTCAAGCACCAGTTGTGGTCGAAGCCGTTACCAAATTTAACTTGCTCGAAGTCAAATGCATCAATGTCCTTACCAACTACCTTGGCTGTAGTGAAGTCCATAGGAGTTCCTGCTACAGGGGCAATTTCGCCGGTAGTCATGTATGTGTCGTCAACCGGAGTATAGTTGTCTGCATTTACATAGAGAATGTGGTCAGTGATTTTTGAAGTAGGATCGCCAGAGAGGTTGAAATAAGAATGATTAGTCATGTTGATGATAGTCTTCTTATCTGTAGTGGCTTTATAGTCAATGTCGATTGCATTGTCAGAAGTAAGAGTGTAAGTAACTGTAGCTGTTACGTTACCGGGGAAGTTTGCATCTCCGTCAGGAGAGTTCATCACCAATACAACAGTGCTGTCATTGGGTTGTGAGCCTTCATACACTTTGTATTGCCATCCGTTGGGGCCTCCGTGCAAGCAGTGACCGAAGTTGTTTTTCGGTAATTGGATTTCTGTACCGTCAATCACAATCTTACCTTGGTTGATGCGGTTGGCATAGCGGCCGATTGAAGCACCAAAGTCAGTTTGGTTGTTTTCGGGGAGATAGGCTCCAACGCTGTCAAGACCTAATACGACGTCTTTCATCTCGCCGTTTTTGTCAGGTACCATAATGGAAACGATACGTCCACCGAAGTTCGTTACGCATACTTCCATGCCTGAGGCATTTTTCAACACATAGAGGTCGGTTTGTTTGCCATTTACCTCCTTTTTGAAGTTTTCAGGGTTTAAGCCTGAAAGTGTCAACTCCTGCTTGGGCTGTTGAGGTGCGCAAGCAGCTAATAATGACAGGACTACGCCTGTACCCAAAATACTTTTCATGTACTTCATGATAGTCTTTCTAATAGGTTTAAAAATTAAAATTCGAATTTGGGTGTAAAAGTAACACTTATTTCGTTAGGATACACACTAAATTTATATGTTTTACAACATAAAAACGGGCTTTTCATGTTTTTTTTGTATGTGTGCGTACACACATGTAAGAAAAGTTTCTGTTTTCCGCTTGAGAAAATAAAAGCAGGCTGTAGAAATTAAATCTTCTAACAACCTGCTTCTTTTACTCTTTTGTTGCCTTATGCCAATTTGCGTGAACCGTCACCAATAACTACGTCAATGATGATAGGATCCTTGCCGTATTTCTCTTTGTACTTGGTCTTTACTGTCTCGACGAATGGTTCATAGAGAGCGTCTTCTACCAGGTTAATTGTGCAACCTCCGAAACCTCCACCCATGATACGTGAACCTGTCACACCACAATCCTTGGCGATGTCGTTCAAGAAGTCGAGCTCTTCGCAGCTAACTTCGTAATCTTTGCTCAAGCCGGCATGAGTCTCGTACATCATTTGGCCAACTGTTTCGTAGTCTCCCTTTTGAAGTGCGTCGCAAACGGCCAATACACGGTCGGTTTCACCGATAGCGTATGTGGCACGGCGGATATCCTCTTCGCTGCATTCACCTTTCACTTCTTCCAGCATCTCCCAGGTGCAATCGCGCAAGGTTTCAACACCTTCGTGGCGCTTGGCAATAGCAGCCACTACGTTTTCACAACTTTGGCGACGGTCGTTGTAGGGTGAACCTACCAATTCGTGTTTTACGCATGAATTAACGAGTACGAGCTTGTATCCCTGAGGATTCCAAGGGAAATATTCAAATTCACCGCTACGGCAATCCAGACGCATCAGATAACCGGCCTTTCCGTGAACGGAAGCAAACTGGTCCATGATGCCACACTTGCAACCGAGATAGTTGTGCTCTGTTGCTTGGCCAACCTTGGCAAGGGTCATCTTGTCTATCTTGTTGTCTCCAAAGAGGTCGTTCAATGCAAATGCAAAGCAGCTTTCAAGTGCTGCAGATGAAGACATACCTGCGCCGAGAGGCACATCACCGGCAAAAGCTGTGTCAAATCCTTCTACGGGTACACCTAATTTCATCATCTCGCGCACTACACCGAATATATAGCGGAAGTGGCTTGCATTAGGCCCTTTATCGTCGTCAATGCTGAATTCTACATAGTCTTTCAAGTCGATGGAGTATGCACGCACTGTGCGTGTTCCGTTAGGTCTGATTTCTGCAATCATTCCTTGTTGTACAGCGCCAGGGAAAACAAAACCACCGTTGTAATCTGTATGCTCACCAATTAGGTTAATACGACCGGGTGATGCATAAACAGAACCTTCTGCATCAACCAAATGCTTTTTGAAACGGCTTCTAACGTCGTCAATTGTAAGTCTCATATGCTATTAAATTTTAAAGTTTTGATATGTTGTCGTTATTCTTCAATTCCAAATTTGTAGATAGTGCGTTGGGTGTAAGTTTCGCCCGGATTCAGTACGACACTGGGGAAATGTCCCTTGTTGGGGGTGTCGGGGAAGTGTTGTGCTTCGAAACAGATAGCTGAACGGGCAGGGAAAGTGGCACCATGTGCGCCTTCAAATCCGCTATTCCAGTTGGCGGTATATACCTGAACCCCAGGTTCTGTCGTGTAAACTTCCATCACGCGTCCGCTGATTGGTTCTACGCATTTGGCGGCGAATGTCAGTTCTCCCGGCTCTTTCTTGTTAAGTACGTAGTTGTGGTCATATCCTGCGCCGTTAATCAATTGTTGGAATTGGTCATTGATACGGCTACCTACGGTGTGCGGTGTGCGGAAGTCCATCGGTGTGCCCTCTACGGGAGCTATTTCGCCTGTAGGGATAGACACATTGTCAACCGGTGTGTACCAGTCGGCATTGATGGTGACGATATTGTTGTCTATGGTAGGGGTTGGGTTGGCTATGCCCGAAAGACTGAAAAAGCCGTGGTGTGTCATGTTGACGATAGTCTTCTTGTCGGTACTTCCCTTATAGTCGATGATGAGTTCGTTTTCGTCTGTGAATGTGAATGTTACAGTCATTTGCAGATTGCCGGGGAAACCTTCTTCGCCATCGGCTGAGAGATAGCTCATTACTACCGTTTGTGCATCTGTCTGTTCAGCATCCCATACGCGGGCATGATATCCGGTAGGGCCTCCGTGCAGGCTGTTAGGCCCGTTGTTTATGGCCAGTTGGTATTCTTTCCCGTCAAGGTTGAATTTGGCACCTGCGATGCGGTTTCCATAGCGTCCAATCAATGTGCTGAGGAATGCTTCGGGGCTGTTGACCACCTTGTCAATGGAGTCATGCCCCTGTACCACATTGGCATGTTTGCCATTCTTGTCGGGCACCATGATTGTCAGCAAGGCTCCTCCGTAGTTGGTTAATGCAACCTCGTTGCCATACTTATTTTTGAGAATGAATAAATCGGTTTTCTTTCCGTTTATTTCCTTTTGGAAATCTTCACGCTTTAAGCCTGAGAGATTGTTTTCTACAACGTATTCCATGGATCGGTTAATTTTATGTTTTTGAATTTCCATGCAAATAAACTCAAAAACATTGGGATAAACAAACGTTTCTATGGAAATTTACAGCATTTGAGATTATTTTTCTTGATTTTAGTGAAATCTTTACCCGTTTAAGGGGAGTTTGTCTTTTCCGTTAAGCAAATCGGCTACGATGAAGCTGCTTCCGCCTACGAATATGAAGTCATCTTCTGTGGCGGCTTCGAGGGCTGCTCGGGTAGCAGCTATGACATCTGGGTAGCTCATCCCATGGATGGAGTAGGCTTTTCCCAGGGTTGACAATTGGTCTTCATTCAAGGCACGTTTTACTGATGCTTTGGTGAAGTAGTAAGTGGCTTCCTTGGGCATCATGGCCAATACGCCGCTCACGTCTTTGTCGTTCACCATTCCCATTACGATGTGCAGACGCTTGTAGGATTGTTGTTTCAATTGATTGATGATGTAGCTGATGCCTCCCACGTTGTGTCCCGTGTCGCAAATTAGGGTGGGGCGGTTGTTCAACTTTTGCCAGCGTCCCATCAGACCTGTCAATTCACACACGTTGGCAAATCCATTGCGGACGTTTTCTTCGCTCAAGTTGTATCCCAAATCATTCAGTTGGGCTATAGCTGTCAATATCGTGTTTGTGTTCTTTTCTTGACAAAGTCCGCCCAATTCTCCCAATAGATTTTTGTACGGCTTTGTTTGGTATATTCGCGTGTTATTTATATTTGATTCTGATGATGTTACAAGACTTGATTCATCTGATAGTATAATTGGTGAACTTGCTTTTTTTGCTTGTTCGATGAATACAGGACGCGTCTCGTCCGTGCATTCGCCTATCACTACGGGTACTCCTTCTTTGATGATTCCTGCTTTCTCTGAAGCGATTTTGGCAAGTGTGTCACCCAAGAATTGTATGTGGTCAAAACTGATGTTGGTGATGATGCTCAAGTCAGGGGTGATGATGTTTGTGCAATCCAGTCGTCCGCCCAGTCCTACTTCGACAATAGCCACGTCCACCTTGCTTTCGGCAAAATAGTTGAAGGCCATGGCGGTGGCCAATTCAAAGAATGAGGGATGAAGCGGTTCGAAGAATGTGCGGTGTTCTTCTACGAAACGGATGACATACTCTTCGGAAACCATCTTTCCGTCCACGCGGATGCGTTCGCGGAAATCTACCAGGTGTGGCGAGGTATAAAGTCCCACTTTGTATCCGGCCGATTGCAGAATAGCGGCCAGTGTGTGCGAACATGAGCCTTTTCCATTTGTCCCTCCCACGTGTATAGTGCGGAATTTGCGATGCGGGTGGCCGAAGTGTTCGTCCAGCTTATGGGTGTTACTTAACCCTTCTTTGTAAGCGTCTCCTCCTACGTGTTGGAAAAGGGGCGCACTGTTGAACAGGTATTCGATGGTTTCTTGGTAGGACATATTTAGTTGATGAGTTGACAAAGGGAGGGTGAGTTTGCAAGTTGACAAGTTGGCAAGGATTTCTGTTGGGTGATCCTTGTCAACTTGCCAACTGGCATTTTATTAACTTGCTAAAGTAATTATTCAAAATAGCTTTTGAACTTTCTGAATATCTTATCTTTAATACTTAGATTTGGTGTAAAGTTGTCAGAGTTTTGCATCTTTTCCAAAGCATTCTTTTCATCTTTCGAGAGGGTTTCGGGCACATACACACTGATGTTCACCAACAGGTCTCCTGTGCCGTATCCGTTCACATTGGGCAAGCCTTTGCCGCGCAAGCGCAATACCTTGCCCGGTTGGGTTCCTGCTTCGATTTTTACCTTCACTTTTCCGTCTATGGTGGGTATCTCTACCGTGTCGCCCAATGCCGCCGAGGGGAAGCTGAGCAGCAAGTTGTAGATGAGGTCGTCCTCCTGACGGATGAGCTCTTGGTTGGGTTCCTCTTCAATCTGAATCAACAGGTCGCCTGGCACTCCATTGTGCTTGCCCATGTTTCCTTTTCCGCTCATGGAGAGTTGCATACCTTCGGCCACACCTTTGGGGATTTTCACCTCAACGACCTCTTCGCCATAGATGATTCCTTCACCACCACAATGCTTGCATTTGTTCTTGATTACCTTTCCTTCGCCGTTGCAGGTGGGGCACACGCTCTGTGTCTGCATCATGCCGAAAATGCTCTGTTGGGTGCGTGTCACACTTCCGCTTCCGTGGCAAGTGGGGCAGGTTTCAGTGCCTCCGCTACCTTCTGCACCGCTTCCGTGGCAATGTTCGCAAGTGACATACTTCTTCAGCTTAAATTTTTTCTCAGCTCCATTAAGAATTTCTTTCAGGTTGAGTCGCACTTTTACGCGCAAATCCGAGCCTCTGAAGCGGCGTTGGCGTTGTTGTCCGCCTCCTCCTCCAAAGCCTCCGAATCCGCCGAACCCTCCGCGTCCGCCGAACACATCGCCAAACATCGAGAAGATGTCGTCCATTGACATTCCTTGGCCGTTGAATCCTCCGAATCCGCCTGCTCCGCTCATACCTTCGTGTCCGAATTGGTCATAGCGGGCACGCTTTTGCGGGTCGTGTAGCACGTCGTATGCTTCGGCTGCCTCCTTGAATTTCTCTTCTGCCTCCTTGTCGTCGGGGTTGCGGTCGGGATGGTATTTGATGGCCAGTTTCTTATAGGCCTTCTTTATTTCGTCTTCTGTAGCGGTTTTGTTCACGCCCAGCACTTCGTAATAATCTCTCTTTGCCATAAATTTTTGAATTATGAATTATAAATTATGAATTA
>JAFXDG010000025.1 GCA_017521285.1 Bacteroidaceae bacterium
CAAGTATGCCTTGTTCTTGTGATTGAAGCCGATGTCGGTGCTGGTACGCAGATGGTATAACTGCAAACCGATGACGGAGGTGGCAAATGTCAGTCCCATGCTGACACTCAATTGTACCAACAGGCTTGCACGGCGGAACAGGTGGCGGGTAACAGGTGTTTCGGTTTTTACCCCCTTGTGCAGGAGACTGTTCAGTGATTGACGCTGTACCCACCACGTGACTCCTAACATAAAAGGGATGGTAACGGCCGTCACCATCAACAGATAGAGAAACATCTCCCAAAAGAAAAACGAGTCACTCTCCCCTATCTTGGTAATCTCTTGAAACTTAGGCAATGTTGCCTGTAGGAACAGCAAGCCGAATGCCCATGCTGCCAATATCAGTAAAAGGAACTCCGTAGCCAACAACGTCAGCAACTGTTTGCGCGACGAGCCGCACACGAATCGTAGGGCCAATTCGCGTGCCCGCATACGGATACGGATAACGTAGAGGGAAAGGTAGTTGAATACAGCACATGCAATGACCAGCACACCTAACAGGGCAAAGATGCGGATGTGTCCGATTTTGACGAACGACATGCTGTGAAACGTTGGATAATCGGTGTGTAACGAAACAAGTGGCGAAACCCATCCTTCAAAGGGTAACATTCCTTCCAAACTTACCAGCTTGTTGATTTTAGCCGACACACTGTCCACGTTGGCTTGCGGATGCAGGCGGAAAGTTGTCCAGTATCCGAATCCTTGTCCGGCATCCGTAACTATCAGTTGCTGGGCAGTAAAGGGAATCAGAGCTTCAAATGAGATATGTGTATGTTTGCCCCATTCCTTCACCACGGCCGCTATCCTGTAATTTACCCTTGTATCAGGATACGCCTGTTCAAGTTCATTGTCGCTTCTCAACGCCACTTCTTGTCCGACACACTCAACAGTGCCAAAGAGTTTCTTTGCAATGCGGTCCGTTATCACCATCTCGTGCGAATCAGGCTGAAAAGGAGGATATTGACCGGCCAACAATTGTGGTTTGAACAGTTGGAAAAAGGTTGAGTCTGTCCGTTCTACTCTTATCTCCTGCCCGTTTGCCCATTTGATACCATCGTTCCACGTCGCATTAGCCATTTCCACTTCGGGAATCTGTTCCATTGCCAGTCGGGGAATATTCACACGCAGGTTGACAAGTACTTCCGTACGGTTATTCATCGAAAGCATTCCCACATACAGATTCTCCACCCCGGGATGAAACGAGTCATACGTCGTTTCGTACCTCCACCACAGGGAGGAGAGGGCAAAGCAGGTGAAGCCGACGGCCAGGCCCACGAGGCTCAGCAGGGTCTGTAGTTTGTACTTCGTCAGTTGGCTCAGGGCCATGGTCAAGTTGTGCAGCAGCATGGGTGTCTTATGTAGATGTTCGGAAAAAATGGTTTTGCGGTGGCAAATGTATGCAGATATTTCTGTCTGACAAAGGAAAGAACGTGAAAATCTCCTGATTATAACCTTCGTAAATAGTTGGTGACAGAATTTAACGCCCCAAGAGAACTGTTCCTTTTGACGAATGAAAGCTTGCCCGGAGGTTTCTCTTTACCCTTATCCATTATCTCTTCTCTCTAAAACCGGTTTGCCTTACGTCTTTTCTTGGTTTGCTTTGCTCATTTGTTGGTTTTTCTTTAGTCAAAAGTTTAATCAGCAGTGCTAATCATATAATCAGCACTGTTAATCATGTAATCAGCAGTGTTGATTATGTAATCATCAGTGCTGATTAAACTTTTCCCTTGCGCTTCGCAAGTTTTCTCCAAAGGCTTTTTGGTTTTTCTCCGCAGCGTTCCGTGTTTTTCACTTGCCACTCGCCGGTTTGCTGTTTACAGTTATGCTGTTATTCTTTCGACATTATTAGTTAAATGATTTTTTTTGCATTTTCTTACTTAAAATGAGTTAGGATATCATACATTCTAAAACTCTGAAATGGGTACTACATCTATCTTATAACCATTCTTTTCAATTATGCGCTTATCATTATAGGTTACAATGACAAGGTTGCTGCATTTTAATTCTCCTGCACACTCAACTATGCCGTCCACTTCACGTTTTTCGGTTTTAGGGCTGCTCATATCATAGCAGACTTGTATCAGGCGTTCTATTTGCGTACCTTTGCGAAGAACGAAATCAACTTCCTTGTCGTTTCGTGAACGATAATAGAACATCGTTTTGTCAACATCGTATCCTCGGCGCACAAGTTCGATGAACACCTGATTCTCAAGCAGGCGTCCTAAATTGTCACTCAAAGAAAAAGCCTTGGATGCAACAAATCCGTTGTCAACCACATACACTTTTCTGGGTGCTTTCTTCATCAACTTGAGTTTATTGTTGTAGCGCGATAAATAATAGAAAAGGTATGGCTCATGCAGGTAATCCATATACTTCTTGGTCGTATTGACACTGGAGAAGCCAAGTTCCGTAGTCAATTCATTGGCACTAACAGGATTGCAGAAGTTAGACACAAGATACATGGCTAAATTATTCAAATCTGTCACATTACGGACTTTATGACGTTTAGCTACATCTTTCCATATAATAGAATCAAACAAAGTATCGAGATAACTACGGGTCAATTGACGTGAAGCTACCACTTCAGGGTAACCACCGTTCCTAAGATAGTCATCTGTCAATACTAATGAATTCGTTATATCTTCCGGCATCAGCATGTGAAGGTCCAGTTTGTTCCAGTCGAAAAACTCCTCAAGACTGAATGGCAGCATTTCCACTTGAAGATATTTTCCTGTCAGGACTGTAGCCATTTCACTGCTTAGCATTCTGGCATTACTACCTGTTATTACAAGATTCTTTCCCAATCTATAGAGTTCACTGACCCACAGATCCCATCCATCCAGATTCTGTACTTCATCTAACAAAATATATTCATAACCAGGATAGACATCATCCAGCATTCGCATAACAAGGTTTGCATCCCACGCATCCAACAACGAATAATTATCGAAGTTCAAATAGGCAAAATTCTTGTCTCTAAGCATCAACAATGCTTGTGTTGATTTGCCAACTCGTCGGGGACCTGTTATTAGCTTTATCAGACTACTGTTTAACAACAAGTCTGTATCTTGATTGCTTCTGCGTATTAAATAGGCACGTGACATCAGTTCATCACGCTCTTTGCGTTGGTTCAGAATGATTGTTTTCATCTTATATCTTATTATTCATGTGCAATATTACTGGTTTTTCTTCAATTTACAAAGCCTATTGCATAAAAAATGCACTATTTTATGCAATACAGGTTGGTTATTGCACAAAAGACAGCTCTATAAGCTGAGAATTTATCTATTATTGTAGCTTGGCACAGTTTATTTTACACTCTCAATGGGCGCGGACTCATGTATCGAATAGGTTCTATCTTTCCTTTTTAGAATGAAAGCTTGCTCAAGAGGTTTACAGTTATGCTGTTATTCTTTCAACATTATTAGTCGCGAAACAAGAATATGCTTCTTTTTCTTTTGGAAAAATGACTATTTTTGCATTTTCTTACTTAAGTTTTTCTTCCTTTTTGCGTATAAGGAGTAAAAGCATTATTTGAGACATGGACAAAACGACCTTTGAACAGACAGCAGCGCGGCTGCGTCCTCTGATTCTCCGCATCGGGCGCGACTTTTTCGGTTCGACGGACGATGCAGAGGATGTAGCACAAGAGACGCTGTTGCACCTGTGGCAGTACTGCCAGCAGTTGGACGAGGGTCGGAACATGGAAGCGCTGGCTGCAAGGGTGGCCAGAAATTGTTGTGTGGATATGCAGAGGAGGTACCATATCGAGACGGTGAGGGGAGGTGAGGAGGTTTTGGAGGACAACCCTGCCTTGATACCGTCGCCGCACGAAGAGTTGGAGCAAAGGGAAGGAGCGGAGGCGCTGGACAAAGCCGTCGGCCAGTTGCAGAGGCGCGAACGACAGCTCTTCGAGATGCGGCAGCAGGAGGGACTTTCGACCGAAGAGATTGCCCGTCAGACAGGCATTCCCAGGGCATCGGTACAGAGCATGGTAGCCATGGCAAGAAAAAAAGTGTTTAACGAAATGAAAAGGAGGATGAACAGATGACAACATTGGAAATCAACCAACTGATAGACAAATACCTTGAAGGCAGAACCTTGCCCGAGGAGGAACGGCGCCTGGCCTTGGAGGTCAATCGTGCCGATGCCCCGCAAGAGTGGCTCATCATTCGCGAAATGTTGGGCGAACTGACGTTGGGCGAAGCTATATATAATAAGGTGGTGAAGAGCCGCAAGCGCCGCCGTCTGTGGCGCTATGCCGGATGGGGCATAGCTGCTTCGCTGGCACTTATCCTTGCTGTAGGTGCTTTGTTGCCCAAGGATTCTGCAGGAAGCAGGGTAGGGGAAATGGTGGTGGCTGAAACACTTCTACAAGATGAAAAGGAGGCGGAGCCTGAAACAGTGGTAGAACCGATAGTGACAGAGATTAAAACGGCTGAAGTGGAACGTGCTGAAAAGAAAGAACGTCCGGCAGTGGTCAGACCCACTGCCACATTGGCCCAAGTGGCAAAGGAGGAAGCGCCGGTAGAAGAGACGGAGGAGACCACAGAGAAGACCTTTTCGCTGGAAGACCTGAAGGCACAGGTGAGCGAAGCGGATTTGGCCCAGGTGGAAAAGAATTATGAGCGGTGGCGGTTGCGCCAGACCATTCTCCATGAAAGCATCGAATTGGAGATTGCCACCAAGGAACTGGAGCGGAAATACGAAGCCTATTTGGCCGAGAATGTGATTAAATATAAACCATAAAAACTGTTATAGAATATGAAGACAAGAAACATCCGTTGGATGATGTGGCTGCTGATGATGGCCATGGTTGTCAGTGCGTCGGCACAGAAAAATGTACTGAAAGCATTCGACAAGATGGAGAATGCGAAAGAGGTGGTCGTGAAGAAAGTGAGCAACAAAACGAATGATCTCCGGATGCCTGGAAGATGGCGTTGCAACGTGCAGGAATTTCATATCCCGAAAGCGGAAGTCGCCCGCAAACACATCGCCCGAATTGATGAGGCGTTCTCTAAAGACAGTAAAAAGGAGGACGTTACCTATTACACACGCATGTATGCACTGGGCGAAAACCCTACAGACAAAGAGAAAGAGGCATACAAGAAGATTCTGGTCAGGTGTGATGACACTTCGGAGGAGATAGTCATTGGTTCAGACCCTTTGTACCATGTGATTGTCATGCGTTGCCAGTCGCCCACGTCTGCTGCTCTCCGCACGGTGGTGGCATTGGAATGGAAACGGGAACCGGGATATGGTTACTCAGTCAGAATCTATGAGATAGAAGGTACTGTTGCATCATTGAAGGAGGAGCCGTTCTTCCATTGGAATACGTACTGGCGGCCGGTCAAGACGGAAAGCCGCAAGGATGACATCACTACCCGGATGCACTTCTATCGGGATACATACAACGGTGAAGATAATTCGGAAAACAGTGCCCTGTTGTTGAACATGACGGAGTATTTGAACAAACATTGGAACAAGACATCCGAGGCCGAACAGAAGATGGTGCTTGCTATTCTGCAGGAAATGTATGACCGCTCGAAGGCCAGAATGCACCGCGACCTTATTGACCAGTGTTTCCAAACATTGAAGAATGGAAAAGGTACCGATAATGAGGCAGTGAAGCGGGTGAAATTGTATGTGGATGATTACAAGGCATGCAGTACCACTTATAATAAAGGTCAGGTGCTGGACGATCTGAAATCTTATATCAGGAAATTAAAGCAGAAGGGAATCAACGAAAATACATCAAACGATGTGTACGAACATCTGGTGGAACTGAGGCGTATAGCAAGTACCAGTTACCACCAAGGGGTGATATCCGATATTGTTAGAATTTTGCAGAAATAGGAATAGGGAATTGTCCCGAGCAAGAGGAAGGTATGTAAAATATATTTCTCCTTCTGAAATCACGAATACAGAGTGGCTTTTACATAAATCCATGCGTTTATTTGTTCATATCAACGGAATCTTTTATCTTTGCCGATGGAATAACATTTTTGTAATTTACAGATTTGTAAAAATATGAAATTCTATGATAGAGAGGCAGAAATGACTGAACTGAAGAGGCTTGACCGATTGTCTGAAGAGGTGTCTCAGTTTACCGTGCTTATGGGACGTCGGCGTACGGGGAAGACGACGTTGATGACCCGTTGTTTTGAGGGTAAGCCTTATCTTTATTTCTTTATCGGTAAAAAGGCCGAGGCCATTCAGTGTATGGAGTTCCAACGCCAGATGGAGGAGGTGTTGGGGATTCACATTCATGGGCAGGTGACAGAGCTGGCCACACTGCTTCAGGAGGTGATGTTTTACAGTCAGCAGCAACAGGTGACGGTCATCATTGATGAATTTCAGCGTTTGGCTGATATTGATGAAGGTATCATCGGGAACATCCAACGGGTGTGGGACAGGTATCATACCGAAGCACGCGTCCACTTGATAGCTTGTGGAAGCATCTACAG
>JAFXDG010000026.1 GCA_017521285.1 Bacteroidaceae bacterium
GGAGGAACCGCCAGAGGCCAGTCTATTTGATTAGGGGGCTTACTTTTTTGTGTGATATCCGCAATGCCTGTTTATGGGCACTGCGGATGGGACTTTTTACGAATTTCGGGGTTTAGCGGACAACAATATTTTTGAATAGGCAATGAATGTATAAATATACAATCCGACTGCATAAATATACAAAACAGACCGCGCGAGAATCGCGTATATGTGTGCAACTTTTCTTTCGGACGAAAATATGCGAGAATTTTGAAATGTAGATAAGTAGCTGAACATCAGCCTATGGATGAGATGACATCATCGTAGGGTTAAGCTAACCTTAACCCTGAGATAAGTGAAAGAGAATGAAGTGAAATTTCTATTTCTTTACAAGTGTAATAAAACAATGCTTACAAGATGTAAAAATAAAAAACGATGACTACAACTTATTGATATAGCCATAGTCATCGTTACGTTATGAGCGATTGTCAAACCGTTATGGTCACCGCACCGGTTTGATTGTTATCACGCGGTCGTAAGCGGAGGGTTTTACCCGGTATCCGTCGAGCACATAGACGCAGGTGCAACCTACTCCCGTGGTGGCGTAGTCGAGATTCAGCGTGTAGCGGTCGGCTTGAGGTTGCAACTGATAGGTGAACTGGCTCTTGGTGAGGTTGTCGGTGGTGAAGGGGTAGGCATTGAAGTTGAAATGCTCGTCCATCGAAATCTGTACTCCCCTGCCCTCTTTGTTCAAGAGCTGTACATAGCGGTTGTCGGTGCGCAGGGCATGGTCTTGGGGAAGGAGGTACGGCTCGTACATGTCGGCCACGGTCTTCGTCCATACGCCTATGGGGTAGCCTGTCTTGCGGTCGGGATAGTTCTCCTTGGGGCCACGTCCGTACCAGGTAATCTGGTCGAACTCGTTGGCAACAGAGGTGGTGAATCCGATGCGTGGGAGCATTTCGGGCAATTTGCCTTGCGGGCTCATGTGGTTGCTGATGCGCACGGTGCCGTCGTCGTAGAAACGGTAGGTGTAGTCGATGGAGAATCCTGCCAACTGGACGCCTTGGATATAGAGGTCGAGCTGGCCGTAGGAAGAGGCTCCTACCTGGACGAGCTGGTGCACGGTCACGGTGGTCTCGTGTTCGTTGTGGGTCAGCTGAATCTGTGCCGGACGTATGCGCAATTGGGTCAGTCCCTTCGAGTAGAAGAGTGTGGAGACCATGTTGCCCCACCCTTCGGCGTATCCGCCATTGACGCGGAAGGCGTCCCATGAGTCGAACTCGTTGGCTATGGGTGCGCGCCACAGGTTGAACGAGAGGGGCTCTTTCAGCACCGCTTTTCCTCCGCACTCAATCTGTGCCAGGTTGCCGGTGCTCTTGTCTATCGCGTAGCTGAATCCTTCGCCACTGATCCGTATCTGTTTGTCGTCCTCTTCGGCTTTCACGTTGGCCGAGGTGAGTTTTTCGGCGGGTGCGGGCCGGTACCACGATGTCAGCTCCAACTGGTCCCAAGCTACCTTGTGGCCGGCCTTGGCCCACAGTTCGTCTTTCTTCAGGGCCGATGTCACCATCACGCGGTACTCCTTGCCGGGGACAATGGCGGGCTTGTGGTAGGGTATGCGTACCGTCTGTTTCTCTCCGGGGGCAGCGCTGAATTGTATGTCTCCCTCTTCCACCACTTCGCCATCGGCCATCAATGTCCAGTGCGAGGTGTATTGTGTGAGGTCGGTGAAGTGGAGGCGGTTGGTCACCTCGGCTTCGCCACGGTCGGCATCAATCAGACGGATGCTGACGGGTTGGGTTGTCCACTTCATCTGCTCCATTTCGGGTTGCACGGTGCGGTCGGGCCAGATGCAGCCGTAGGTGCGCATGTTGGTGCCGATGGTGTAGAAGGTGCCTTCGTCGCCATTGCCATCGAAGGTGAGGTAGAGCACGGCTTCGTCTGCCTTTCCTTCACCGTCGGCCAGGCACTTGTTGTAGATGGCCACGTTGTCCATCTCGGCATCGGCGGTGTAGGTGGTTTGGGGGTCTTGTGCGTGGTTGCCTGCAAATCGGCCGATGTTTATCGGATAGGGGAAGTTGCTCAGTATGCCACGCTCCTGTGAACCACCTCCGCGACGGTTGTTTTGCGGAGCTTGGGGTACGGTGGATGCGGTGCCCTTCAGTTCGCCATCGATGTAGAGCTTCATCTCCTTGCTGTCCCACGAGGCGGTCACATGGTGCCAATTGCCCACCCAATTGTCGGGCAAGGCCACGTCGAGCGTGTGTTTCACTCCTGAGTGGAGGTAGAATTGCAGTTTGTCACTCCCCTTTTGCACGACTCCGAATTGGGTGTTTCCCTTGGTCACGTAGGGTGCGCCTTCACACATGCCGCTCAGTTCGCCCGGCTTCACGTCGAAACTGATGGTCAGTGCCTTGCCCGCCAGCTCCACATTCTTGCTACGGTACACCTCGACCCACTCTTCGTGGCCACTCAGATGGAGCACACCATCCTTCACATGGGCGTTGCTCATCAGGTGTACGGGTGTGTTGTAGGGCGAACTGTCCTTCAGGGGGCGTATGCGCTCGGTCAAGCCCGGGTTTACAAAGTCCCAGATGGCTCCACCCATCACGCGGGGCTGACGGCGTATCACGTCCCAAAACTCATCCAATCCGCCTCCGGCATTGCCTGCCACAGAGAGGTATTCGTCCATGAACGAAGGACGCGGATCCTGCTCTTCGGGCACCATGGCTGTGTTCATCTCCAGCTCGTAAGGTGTCGGGTAGCGGGGGCCTATAATCTCTTCACCCGGGTGGGCGTAGGCATTGCCACCATACATGAAGTAGCGGGTGGGGTCGAGCCGTTTTCCCTCCTTGATCACTTCGGTGATGAGCGGGCCTTCCCCACTCTCGTTGCCCGCACTCCAGAAGAGCACGCAGGCATAGTTTCGGTCGCGGAGCACCATCTGACGCACCCGTTCGAGATACATGGCGCGGAAGCGCTGGTCGCCCGACACATACTCTGTGGCGTGTGCCTCGTCGCCCGTCTCGTCGATGATGTAGAGGCCATATTCGTCGGCCAGCTCGAGATACCTGTTCACGGGCGGATAGTGCGAGATGCGCACGGCATTGAAGTTGTGTTGCTTCAGTATCTCCATGTCCTTGCGGATGGTGGCTTCGTCCATCGTGTGTCCCAATTCGGGGTGTTGCATGTGGGTGTTGATGGCGTTCACCTTGATGGGCTTCCCGTTCAGGTAGAATGTCTGATGACGGATTTCGGTCTCCTTGAATCCCATTTTTCTCGTAATCTGTTGGATGGCCTTTCCACCCTGGGCCAGCAATTCAAGCTTCAGAGTGTAGAGTGTGGGAGTCTCGGCCGTCCATTTGTCGGGGGCCGATACCAGTGACGCGAGGTTCAGCGACTTCTTCCCCTTGCCGTTCATCGTGAATGGTTCCGTTGTCATCTCCTTCACCCTGTTGCCCTTGGCATCGGTCAGTGTGGCGCGCACGGCATAGGTGGCGTTTGCCTCTTCGTAGCTCTTCACATCCACTGCGATGTTGAGCTTGGCATCTCTGTACTGTTCGTCGAGGTCGGTGGTTATGTACCAGTCAAACAGGCGTGTCTTGGGTGTGGCGTAGAGGGTCACATCGTCGAATATACCAGCCAGGCGCCAATAGTCCTGTCCCTCCAGATAGTATCCGTCGCAATACTTCAACACGCATACGGCAATGGTGTTCTTGCCGGCTTTCAAGAAGGGGGTCACGTCGTATTCAGCCGGTTCTTGTCCACCTTCGTTGTAGCCAACCTGTTGCCCGTTTATCCACACGAATGAGGCACTCTGCGTCTTTTCCATGCGGAGGAACACCTGTTTGCCTTTCCAATCGCCGGGCAATGTGAACGTGCGACGGTATGCTCCCGTAGGATTGTACTCGCGGGGCACATTCGGTGGAGTGGCCTTGAAGGGCGTGGGCACATTGCGGAATATGGGGTCGCCATATCCCTTCATCTCCCAGTTGCTGGGCACGTCTATCTTGTCCCACTTGCCATCCTTGAAATTGGGCAGGAAGAAGTCCTGAGGCACCTCCTCGGGCTTGTTGGCATAGAAGAAACGCCACTGGCCATTGAGCGACAGGTGTTCGTCGGCCACATAGTAGGCGTGGCCCTCTTCCTGATTCTCTTCAAAGACTGAAAGATTCTCTATGTAATCATAAATCCGCTCGAGATACTGAGCTTCCGTTGGCAGGGGGCTTCCAAGCAGAAGGCCGAACGCCAATACCTTTCCAAAATGTTTTCTGTAGTCCATACGCGTGTACAATATATATATATTATTTTTTTGCAAAAATAGGTGCTTTTCCCTTACCGGCAAAAAATATGATAATGCAAAGGAACAGAATTGACAAATAGAAAAGGATATGATACATATCTTTTTCATGAGTTGCAAGATATGCGATTACATGCAGGGGTAAAAAACATTAAACTCCGTTTGCGAGCCGGACAAATGCGGCAAGCGAACGGAGTTAATTTATTGTGGAAATAGAATCACTACATTACGAAAGGTACCACTGGTACATGCGATGGACACCTTCTTCTATTTCAATCTGATGGTGCCAGCCGAGGGCATGGAGCTTGCTGACGTCGGTGAGCTTGCGCATGGTGCCGTCGGGCTTGGTGGAGTCGAAGGTCAGTTTGCCTTTGAAACCCACTTCCTCCACAATCAGTTGGGCAAGGGATGCGATGGTAATTTCTTTGCCTGTGCCGATGTTGATGTGGCAATTGCGTACTTCGCGACTACCGGCCTGATAGGTGTCCTTGAAATCGACGTGCTCAAGTACATAGACACTGGCATCGGCCATCTCTTCACTCCACAAGAATTCACGCAGAGGTTTGCCTGTACCCCACAGACGCACTTCGTTGGGAAGGATGCCGTACTTGGCAAGTATGGCGAGGATTTCCGGTTCAGAGCTTTCTCCATTGACACCTTCTACGGGACGGAGGTTCATGTCGCGACGTACGGCTGTCCAATCGTTTTCACCCAAACACTTGGCCAGATGAATCTTTCGCACCATGGCAGGCAGGACGTGGCTGTTTTCGAGGTGGAAATTGTCGTTGGGGCCATAGAGGTTGGTGGGCATGACGGCAATGTAGTTGGTGCCGTACTGGAGATTGAAACTCTCGCACATCTTGAGACCGGCAATCTTGGCGATGGCGTATGGCTCGTTGGTGTATTCAAGAGTAGAGGTGAGCAGGGCGTCTTCCTTCATGGGTTGCTCGATGTCGCGGGGATAGATGCAAGTGCTTCCCAAGAACAACAGTTTCTTCACACCATGGCGGAAACTTTCACCAATGACGTTTTGCTGGATTTGCAGATTCTCGTAGATGAAGTCGGCACGATAGGTGTTGTTGGCCATGATGCCTCCCACGTGGGCAGCGGCAAGGATGACGTACTCGGGCTTTTCTTCATCAAAGAAGCGCTTTACGGCCACTCCGTCGAGGAGGTCGAGTTCCTTATGGGTGCGGCCTACAAGGTTGGTGTATCCCTTGGCTTGCAGGTTTTTCCAAATGGCAGAACCGACAAGGCCACGGTGGCCGGCCACGTATATTTTTGCATTCTTTTTTATCATAGTTTCATTAATAATTCAAATCGCAAACTGACAATTGTTTTTTTAGAACACAGAGACATAAAGACACAGAGTCAATATATATAGTCTGTAAACAAAAAAACTCTGTGGCTCTGTGTCTCTTGTGTTCTCTATAAAGGAATCAAGGTCCTTTGTACCTGTAGTTATTTCACCACTCCCTTCTCCAAGTATTCGGCAAGGTTCATCTTGATACGTTCGCTGGCACGCTCGACGGCTACTTGCTTCATGTCGTGCTCGACCATGATGCGTACGAGTTCTTCAAGCGATGTCTTGGCCGGATTCCATCCGAGTTTCTCTTTGGCCTTGGTGGGGTCTCCCCAAAGGTTGACCACATCGGTAGGACGATAGAAATCCTTGCTTACCTCGACAAGCACACGACCGGTAGCCTTGTCGATACCTACTTCGTCTTCTCCTTCACCCTGGAATTCAAGTTCAATGCCGGCATGTTTGAAAGCCAAGTAACAAAATTCGCGCACAGAGTGTTGTTCGCCCGTAGCAATGACGAAATCTTCGGGTTTTTCCTGCTGGAGGATGAGCCACATACATTCTACATAGTCTTTAGCATATCCCCAGTCGCGGAGAGAAGAGAGGTTGCCGAGATAGAGCTTGTCCTGCTTACCTTGGGCGATACGTGCTGCGGCAAGGGTGATTTTACGGGTAACGAAGGTTTCGCCACGGCGTTCGCTCTCGTGGTTGAAAAGGATACCTGAGCAGCAATACATGTTGTAGGCTTCGCGATATTCCTTCACAATCCAATAACCATAGAGCTTGGCTACAGCATAGGGACTATAAGGATGGAAGGGTGTATTCTCGTTTTGAGGAACTTCTTCAACCTTGCCGTAAAGCTCAGATGTGGAGGCTTGATAGATGCGGCAAGTATCGGCCAAACCACATTGGCGGACAGCTTCGAGCACGCGGAGTACGCCGGTGGCATCTACGTCAGCAGTAAATTCAGGTGAGTCAAACGACACTTGCACATGGCTTTGCGCAGCCAAGTTGTAGATTTCAGTGGGGCGCACCTTGGCTACCACTTGTACAAGACTCATGGAGTCGCTGAGGTCAGCATAGTGGAGGTGGAAGTTGGGGGTTCCCTCCAAATGGGCAATGCGCTCGCGGAAGTCAACAGACGAGCGACGGATAGTGCCATGCACGTCATAACCCTTTTCGATCAGAAATTCGGCCAAGAAAGAACCGTCCTGACCTGTAATACCGGTAATTAAAGCAACTTTTTTCATTTTTGGTATGAATATTAAAGGACTTTCCTTCTGACTCCTTAGCATAAGGATAGGAATGAAATGTCCTATGATTATTTTTTTATTCAGAGAACTGTTTGATACGCTGCTCTTCGCTGAGTTGGCAGATGAGTAATGTGTCGTCTTTTTCAGCAATAATATATCCGTCAAGTCCCTGTACAACGACTTTCTTTTCTTGAGTAGTGTGTATCAGACAGTTTTTGGTCTCAAACAAGCGGATGTCAGAGCCAATGCACACATTGTTGTTGTTGTCATGCTTGCTCTGTCCGTGAAGGCTTCCCCATGTACCGAGGTCGCTCCATCCGAATGATGCAGGGAAGACGAATATTTCTTCAGCCTTTTCAAGGATGGCGTAATCGACAGAAATGTTCTCGCATTTGGGAAACTCCTGGTTGATCATTTCCTGCTGGCGGGGAGTCCCGTAGTATGGCAAGAGGTTTTCAAAGATGTCGGATATGGCAGGCTGATAGACACGCAGAGCATTGACGATGGTTCCTACATTCCATACGAATATACCTGCATTCCACAGATAGTTGCTCTTCTTCACGTACTTTTCAGCTGTAGCCAGATTGGGCTTCTCCTTGAAAGAGTCAACGCGGTAAATCTCCTTGTTGCGTGCGGAAGCTGCTGAGAGATCAGCTTCAATATAGCCATATCCTGTCTCAGGACGGGTAGGTTTCATACCCAGTGTGAGGATGGCATCGGAATGTGATGTAAAGTTGAGTGCAGACTTGATGACGCGTTGAAACTCGGGGACATCCATAACGATATGGTCACTCGGAGTTACTACCATGTTCGCCTTGGGGTCGCGAGCTTTGATACACCAGCTGACGTAGGCAATACAGGGAGCTGTATTGCGTCGGCATGGTTCGCGCAAGATGTTGTTGTCGGGGATATCGGGAAGTTGTTCCTTTACGATGTCGGCATAGCTTTCGCTGGTTACCACCCAAATGTTTTCAGGGGGGCAAATGCCTTTGAAACGATCAGCTGTCAATTGGATAAGGGTACGTCCGCATCCCAATACGTCAATGAATTGTTTGGGACGTTCAGGAGTACTCATGGGCCAAAAGCGACTACCGATGCCGCCGGCCATTATTACAAGATGATTGCTGTTTGCCATATTGATTTAATCTTTTACAACTTTTTATGGTGAATGATTAAAAATGCAAAAGTAATGAATAAATCTGTATTCTTTCCAACTTTTCGCAGAAAATGATGTGTATGAGGGGAAATTTTATTCATAGTTTGGAAAAAATCTGTCGCTGGTCAGAGAAAAAACTGTCATGTGCAAATGAAAAACAGATTCCTCGTTTTTGTCAGATAGAAAAGGAAGGGCTTTCACCACAAATAGAAAAAGGCCGTGCCGCAAAATGCGACACAGACCCCTTCAAAATAAAACTAGTATTAAATAAATTATGCGTACATGTTTACGATAGCCTCGTAAAGTTCCTGCTTGCCGCTTACCTGCTTGGGTTCGCCGTTCTCCTTAGCATAAGCTACGAGGTCTTCCAACTTCAGCTTGCCATCTTCGAACTCCTTACCCTTACCGCTGTCGAATGAAGCGTAACGGTCAGCCAACATCTTCTTGTAGGGAGACTCTTCGAGCAATGCAGCTGCACTTTCAAGAGCGCGAGCCATAGCGTCCATACCAGCGATGTGAGCAATGAAGATGTCTTCCAAATCAGTAGAGTTACGACGAGTCTTGGCATCGAAGTTTGTACCACCATTACCGAAGCCACCATTGCGGATAACATGAATCATAGCTTGGATGAGTTCATAGTTGTCGATGGGGAACTGGTCAGTATCCCAACCATTCTGATAGTCACCACGGTTAGCGTCGATTGAACCCAACATGTTGTTGTCAACGGCTACTGCCAATTCGTGCTCGAAGGTGTGACCGGCCAAAGTCGCGTGGTTAACCTCGATATTTACCTTGAAGTCGTTCTCCAAACCATGAGCCTTCAAGAAGCCGATAACTGTTTCGGTGTCAACATCGTACTGGTGCTTAGAGGGTTCCATGGGCTTCGGCTCGATGAGGAATGTACCTTGGAAACCTTTGCTGCGTGCATAGTCACGAGCAAGAGTCAGCATCTGTGCCAAGTGTTCCTTTTCACGCTTCTGGTCAGTGTTGAGCAAGCTCATGTAACCTTCGCGTCCGCCCCAGAATACGTAGTTGGTTCCACCCAACTCGATAGTAGCGTCGATAGCGTTCTTAATCTGAACAGCAGCACGTGCAACTACGTCGAATTCGGGGTTTGTAGCAGCACCGTTCATGTAGCGCATGTGACCGAATACGTTAGCAGTACCCCACAAGAGCTTGATGCCTGTTTCGGCTTGCTTCTGCTTCAAGTAAGCAACCACTTCCTTCAAGTTCGCTTCATACTCTTCGATGCTTGCGCCTTCGCTTACGAGGTCAACATCGTGGAAGCAATAGTATTCGATACCAATCTTCTGCATGAATTCGAAACCTGCATCTACCTTGTCCTTAGCTGCTTGAACAGCATCAGAAGCTGCATTCCAGGGGAAAGTCTTGGTACCGCCACCGAACTGGTCACCACCCTCTGCACAGAGTGTATGCCACCAAGCCATAGCGAACTTCAACCAATCTTTCATCTTCTTGCCCATTACCACTTTCTCTGCATCGTAGTAGCGGAAAGCCATGGGGTTCTTACTTTCTTTTCCTTCAAACTGAATCTTTTCGATTCCGGGGAAATACACTTTCTTTTCCATAATCAAAAATTAATAATTAGGTTTAATATACTTTTTTAATAAGTTGATTTCTTGATTTTTATTTAATGTTTGACTTCCATCTTTCGTATGCTTCTGCGTAAGCGGCACGGTCGGCTTCAACGGGTTCGATTACTTCGAGTTTCTCCAATGTGGCGAAGGCTTCGTTGTTGTCCTTGTAAATGCCGGCTCCCATACCTGCTCCCTTAGCTGCACCTACAGAACCGTCGGTGTCGTAGAGCTCGATGGTGGCACCTGTAACTCCGGCTAATGTGTTGCGGAAGATGGGGCTGAGGAACATGTTGGCATGTCCGGCATGAATCTTGTTGATGGTCATACCCATGTTCTGCATGATTTCGATACCGTACTTGAATGAGAATACAATACCTTCTTGAGCGGCACGAAGCAGGTGTTGCTTGCCGTGCGTATTGAAGTTGACCCCGTGGATTGAACATCCTACTTCTTTGTTCTGAAGCATACGTTCGGCTCCGTTTCCGAAAGGCATGATACTTACGCCTGCACTACCGATAGGGGCTTGTGCGGCAAGGTCGTTCATCTCGGCATACGAAATGTTTTCAGGAGCTACGTTGCGTTTCATCCATGAATTGAGGATACCTGTACCATTGATGCAAAGGAGTACACCTGTGCGTGGGTCGGTTGCTGTATGATTCACGTGTGCAAAGGTGTTTACACGAGAAAGCGGGTCGTAGTCAGTTACTCCGTTTACACCATAGACAACACCCGAAGTGCCTGCCGTAGAGGCTATTTCGCCGGGGTTGAATACGTTCAGTGAAAGTGCATTGTTCGGTTGGTCTCCTGCACGATAAGTGATGGGTGTGCCTTCCTTCAATCCTAATTCTGCTGCAGCTTGTGCGGTCATTCGTCCTTGTTCTGCAAATGTCGGACGGATAGTGGGGATTACTGAACGGTTGAATCCGTAGTAATCCAACAGGAAGTCGGCTACGTCGTTCTTCTGGAAATCCCACATCATACCTTCGGAAAGACCTGATACGGTGGTACAAATCTCTCCTGTAAGGCGCATGGCAATGTAGTCACCAGGAAGCATTATCTTGTCGATTTTCTCGAAAAGGGCAGGTTCGTTTTGCTTCACCCATGCCAACTTTGATGCGGTGAAGTTACCCGGTGAATTCAACAGGTGCTTCAAGCATACCTCTTCACCCAAATCCTTGAAAGCCTTTTCGCCGAAAGGAACAGCGCGTGAGTCGCACCAGATGATTGAGGGACGGAGTACTTGCTGGTTCTTGTCAACACAAACGAGGCCGTGCATCTGATATGAAATACCGATAGCATCCACCTCTTCGGCTTTAGCTCCTGAGGTCGCCATCACGTCGGCTAAAGCCAGCTTCAGGTTTTTCCACCACATTTCAGGGTCTTGCTCTGCCCAACCGGGTTGTACGGCGGTGATAGGAGCCTCACTCTTCGGATAGAATGCCGAAGCTACACACTTACCATTGTCAGCGTTCACCAGACTTGCTTTTACGGATGAACTGCCTATGTCAAATCCTACTAAATACATGATAAACTATTGTATTATGGTTATTATTAATATAATGTATATATTCTCTTTCCTGTCTTCTGTCTTCTTGTTTCTCTCTCTCCTGCCGTCGGGTGAAGTTAGAGGGGCTTAGCCTTGGGATGATGCTTGTTCATCCATGGGTTGAATGAGGTTCATCCATGGAATGAATGAGGTTCATTCCTACAATGAATGAGGTTCATTCATGGAATGAATCAGGTCCATTTTGTCACTTCACTTTGCTCTTGTCGAACTTGTAGTATCGGGCGGCACGGTGAGGTACTCCCCTCTCCTTTTCATCCAAAGCTATCACATAGGGCATCTGTGCGATGCGTTTGTGGAAGTTTCTCACATCGAATGTCTTGTCGAATACCAGTTCAAAGAGCTTTCTCAATTGGGCTGCCGTGAATTTCTTTGGCAGGAGGGTGAAGAGAAAGGTGGGGTTCAATTCAGCGCGATTGCGGATGTAGAGCAATGCTTCCTCAATGATTTGCTTGTGGTCGAAGGCCAGTTCTCCCACTTCCTTTACGGGTTTCCAGCATGGCTCGTATTTATAGGTGGGGAATATCATCTTACGGTCAACTTTCTGAAGTGAAAGGTAGGCTACTGACACAATGCGGTCAACGGGAGTCTTCAAACTGTGGAGTCTTTCCAACCACAGGGTGTCTTTGGGATTGTTGGTACGGTTCTTGTCTCCAAAGGTCTTGAACTGGTCGAGCTTTACGTTCTTCAAACCGGTCAGTTCGGTCAATACTCTCTCTGCGGCTTCGTCCAAATCTTCATCCACATAAATGAGGCTTCCCGGTAATTTGGTGTCGCAGAAGTCTTTCTCTACTACTCCTTGCCGCTTGACCAGAAGTACGCTCAACTTTTCTCCATCAAAGCCAATCAGTACGCAATCGACTGAAATATGGGGATTTACCGTCCTGTAGCAATTCAATATGTCTTGTCTCATGGTCTTTCGCTTTAATTTTATGCCTGCAAATATAGAAGAATTATTTGAGTTATCGTCATTTGTACACTATATTTTTACATATTATAACACTCTGAACTACAAATGGGGCGAATATCGTAAGTGAAACGATATGCGTATATGTCTTCTTGTATATTATAAGGTATGAAAACGGAGGCTTTTCGGATGGTCGGAAAGTGGTTTTTAATTTGGTGTGTAAGGTGCTCATTTATAGTGGTATGCAACAAATTATACACGTCGGTGCAACAAATTGACCCTAAAAAACTTCCGCAAAAATGATTTTGTTTGCAAAAAAACGTGTATCTTTGCTGCATTTAGTGAAATTATAACCTTAACAATCAATCTAAAAAACTATAAGATGAAGAAGAAAATTTTAATTTTGGACGATAAAGAGACTATAGCAAAGATACTTCATATCTACCTGATGAGCGACTATGACTGCATTTGGCTTTCGGATGGATTGCAGGGCATGAAGTGGTTGCAGGAAGGCAATACCCCCGACTTGATTATCTCGGATATCCGTATGCCTGAGATGCGTGGTGATGATTTCCTCGAATGGTTGAAGCAGAACGAATTGTTCAAACACATTCCCGTCATCATGTTGAGCAGTGAAGACTCGACCAGCGAACGCATCCGCCTGTTGGAGATTGGTGCTGCCGATTACATTGTCAAGCCTTTCAATCCATTGGAACTGAAGGTGAGAGTAAAGAAGATTATCTGAAAAATAATCAGAAGAGACCTGATACAATTTAAATTTATAGTAAGAAACGCTTTCTGACGAGCGGCATATATGAGTAAGAAATGATAAACGTCGTTTTCTTAGGAACCAATTCGGCATTGAAGGACAGACTCTCGCTTTTGCCCGGCATTACTGTCCTGTTTGCGATGAACTATAAGGATGTAGTCCGTGTATGCAAACAGGCCGTGTCTTCTACGGGAAGCAACAATTGCGTGATTCTGTACGAGAAACGTAGTCTGAATGAAGATATAACAGCCATCACCTATCTGCGTAAGAAACGTCCGAACGGATACTTGATTCTGATGGCTGACATCATTGATAATAGCGAGCGCTCTTCTTATTTGTCTTCGGGCATCAATGACACATTGGCGCTTAATGCCTCCATTTCTGAGATTGCACAGAAACTGGAGTTCATCCGGAAGAAAAAGGAACAATTGTTTGCCAATCAAACGAGCAAGGAACAGATTCTGACTTTCCAGATTCCATTGTGGAAACGTATCTTTGATGTTGTTTTTTCTTCAGTCTCATTGATTGTATTGTCACCGGTCTTTCTGTTGACGGCCATTGCCATCAAATTGGAGAGCAAAGGCCCCATCTGGTACACCAGCAAACGGGTTGGTTCAAACTACAAGATATTTGATTTCTTGAAATTCCGCAGCATGTATGTCGATGCCGACAAGCGATTGAAGGAATTTGAGAAACTGAACCAATATAGCGATGACTCGGCTGATGATGATTCCCATGTCCAGTCATCGTCCACCATGGCCAGCGAGGAAGATGTGATGCTCATCTCTGATGACTTCATCATTTCTGAAAGGGAACTCAGTTCACAACGTGCCATTCAGCAGAAGAACGCGTTCGTGAAACTCGAGAATGATCCGCGTATAACCCGTGTCGGGCGTTTTATCCGTAAGTACAGTATTGATGAATTGCCTCAATTGGTGAACATCTTGAAAGGTGATATGTCAGTGGTAGGCAACCGTCCTCTCCCCTTGTATGAAGCCGAACTGCTGACTGATGACGAAAGTATCGACCGCTTTATTGCACCAGCAGGTCTTACTGGTTTGTGGCAAGTGGAAAAACGTGGCGATTCCGGTAAATTGTCGGCCGACGAACGTAAGCAATTGGATATAACTTATGGGCGGACTTATTCTTTTGCACTGGATATGAAAATCATATTCCGCACGCTTACGGCTTTTGTCCAAAAGGAAAATGTATAAATATATGTCTAATTTCAAGTAATATTTTTTAAGAGGGAAAAATGAATAAAAAGTTAGTAGTAACCGTAGCCTCCTTGTTGTTGGCTTCAGTAATGACAGCACAGGAAACTGGAGACACATTGGCCGTATCGGCCAACAGTCAGATACAGGCAGGCTTTTTTGATTCCAATTCATTGGATGGAATAGATTATTCCGAGTTCAAATTGCCTCCCTTGGGTACATTGTTTGAAAATGCCAAATCTACTCCTTCAATAGAGTTGCTGGAGAAAGAACGCCAAATGGCGGAAAAGCTCCTTTCCAAAGAGAAGCGGGCATTCCTTGGATTCTTTCGTGTTCATGCCAATTATTCATACGGAAATACCAGTTCGACCAGTACGGCAACGGATATTTCCACACCTCTTTATACCTTTGCAAGTGGCTATGAAAGCAGTTATTGGAATGTCGGTGCCAGTGTCAATGTCGGTTTGGAAAGTTTGTGGGACTTGGGTGGACGCGTCAGCCGTCAACGTCTGGAAGTAGAAAAGGCCACTATTCAGAAGGAGATAGCTTTTGATGAACTGAAGCAAAAAATAGCAACCATTTATGTGCGCATTACAAACAATCTGATTGCCTTGAAGACCGCTGCTGAAAATGCAGCTGCTTACCGTGGAGCTGGTCTGATGACTGAACAACGCTTCCGTAACAATCAAGCTACAATTACAGACTTGGCGGATGTAAGACGCTATGAGAATGATGCTGTAAAATCTTATCAATTGATACAGTCGCAAATCAGTACAGATATTATTTTATTGGAAATCATGACTCATACGCCGATTATTACCAATACTATCTCCGAAACTCAATTATATAATGATTAATAAAGATTGATGCTATATGGAATATTTCAGATATATCGTTCGCTTTTTGTACCGCATTCGTTGGTATTTGGCTATCATTCCTCTGATAGCTTTGATTATTGCGTGGTTCCTTACACGTAATATGGACAAGGAATATAATGTAAAGACAACTATTTACACAGGTATCATCTCGGGTTATAACATTGAGACTGGTACAAGTGTGTCTGCTGCCAACTCGGCTGTGAATATGGCCAATTTGATACATATCATCAGTACTGAACGTACATTGAAAGAGGTATCTTTACGCTTGTTTGCCCGAGTAATGACGTATGGAGATGAAAACCAGAACAACAATTATATCCTGGCAGAGCATTTCAAGGAACTCAATGCTTCAGTTCCTCAAGAGGTAAAAGCTCTGATTGACAAACGCAGCGAGGACAAGACGGTGGATAATTTGTTGGCATACGAACGTCCTTCTGCTGGTAATTACGTCTATGGATTGTTGAATTATGGTCATCCCTATTTCAGTATCCGTGCTTTGTCGGAGAAAATCAAAGTGGCCCGTATGGAGAACAGTGACTTGATTGAGATTGGATATTCGGCCAACGACCCAGGTATTGCATATAATACCTTGGAAATCCTGAATGAAGAGTTCATTGACCAATATCAAAGAATCCGTTTTGGTGAGACTGACAATGTAATCAGATTCTTCGAAGGCGAGGTTGCACGTCTCTACAAGTTGTTGACAAATGCAGAAGATTCTCTGATTTCATACAATGTGGCCAAACGTATCATCAACTATGGTGAGCAGACAAAGATGGTGGCTGTGATGGATGCTGACCACAAAGGAAAGCAACAAGAAATATTGTTAAACAATACAACATCCAAAGCTCTTGCTGATTTCTTTGAACACAAATTGGGCAATCAGGCCACAATTATACGTGGAAACAATGATTTCATAACTGAGTTGAATAATATCTCCCGTTTGAAATCACGTATTTCCAATTTGGAGTTGATGAATGAAGGCGGAGACTCGGAAATCAATGAGTCATTGGATGCTGCCCGTAAAGAATTGTTTGATGCAGAACAGCATATCCGTGAAATCACGAAAAACATTGTTGCTGAAACCAGTAGTGTGAACAATGTCGATGTCAATAGTCTGATTTCCCAGTGGCTGGAACAAGTCGTATTGTATGAAAAAACATTAGCAGAAATGGAGGCAATGAGTATTCAACGCCGCAATTTGGATAATGACTTCCTTTATTTCTCTCCCATTGGTGCAACAATAAATCGTAAAGAACGTCATATCGGCTTTATTGAGGGCAATTATATGGAAATGTTGCGTGCATTGAATTCGGCTCGTCTTCGTCGTCGTAATTTGCAGATGACAACAGCAACACTTCAGGTGCTTAACCCTCCTCTCTTCCCATTGTCTGCCATGCCCACCAATCGATTGATGATTTTGTTGGCAACCTATGTATTGACATTCTTCTTTATCACAGGTTATTTCTTCCTGATTGAATTGCTTGACCATACGTTGCGCGACCGTCGTCGTACAGAAAGTCTTACAGGCGGACAGGTGTTAGGGGCGTTCCCCAAGGAAAGTACCTTGCGCTATCGTCGTTTCAACAAGATTATCAACGATATGGCTATGCGTCATTTGAGTAAGTCACTTCTTCCTTATTTCAAGACAGGCCAACAGAATGTTATCAATTTGTTGAGTAGTGAAGAAAAGGATGGAAAGAGTATGCTTGCCAATGAACTGGAAGAATACTGGAATTCGTTGGGCCTTTCAGTGCGTAGGTTGACCTACGATGAAGATTTCTTGTCAGAAGACAGCAAATATATCATGGCAGAGACTGCCAGAGACCTTTGTCCTGATATTGCAGCTGATGAGATTTTGTTGATTGAATATCCTTGTTTGAAGGATTATTCAATTTCACCGGCTTTGCTGAATATGGCTACTATCAATTTGATGGTTGCACGAGCCAACCGTACATGGAAAGATACGGACCAGAAAGTCTATGCTGAATTGAACAATAGCCTTTCTGAAGAGAAACGTCGTACCTTGTTTATGTATTTGACACAGGCAGACCGCAATGCTGTGGAAGAGTTTACCGGACAATTGCCTCCGTACACAATGCTCAAGAATTTCATCTATCGTATGTCACAATTAGGGTTGACTGCCGTTGAGAACAAACATGCAAAGTAGTCAGTTGAAAGAGTATTTATGTAACATTAGGGAACACTATAAAGGCCGAATTGCCGTCTTGGCAATAATGGTGATAGGTGCTCTCTGTTGCATGATTTATGCAGCTAATGGAAATTTTCCATTGGCTGCAATGATATGTGCTGTACCCGTCGTGATGGTATTGGTTGGTGTCTTTGTCCATCGTCCAGTTATACTGTTTGTCATATTGTTTGTTGTCAATTATGGCATTATGGGTATTGGCAGGTATGTGCATATACCCTTGCCGGTTTCTGTGTTGATGGATGGCCTATTTCTTTCAACGCTGGTCATGCTGTGTTTCTCACTGATTAGAGGAAAAACGGTTTTCAAGCAAGAAGTAATACCTTTTCTCCTATTGTATGGCGTGTGGGTAATATTTTGTTTGATACAAGTTTTTAATGACACGATAGGCTTGGGGATGGGTTTCATGATAACTCCTTGGTTCAAAGAAGTGCGTCCTATGGCATTTCATGCAATATATGTCATTCTTATTTTTGCATTGTTGTTCAATAAGAATAAGCATATCAAATACTTCTTGTATCTGTGGGGAGTTGCTATCATCCTTGCCACTCTAAAAGGTTATATACAGCGTAATCGGGGATTTGATTCAGCCGAAATGCATTGGTTGATGACTGGTGGTGCCACTACCCACTTCATCCATTCCGGTATCCGGTATTTTTCATTCTTTACAGATGCGGCCAACTATGGTTCCAATATGGCCTTCAGCCTGGTGACGTATGCCATTTGCTTCTTGTATGAAAAGAATCGGTTTGACAAGATTTGTTGGGCGGTAGTAGCTGTTGCTGCAGGGTATGGTCTGATGATTTCAGGTACTCGTACAGCATTGATTGTTGCCATATCCGGTTTTGTGTTATATACGGTGCTCTCCAAAAACGTAAAACTGTTTTTGACCTCATGTACACTTCTCATACTGGCTGTCGGGTTTTTGAAATTTACAACTATCGGTAATGGCAATCAGTTCATTCGTCGTATGCGTACAGCCTTTGACCCGGAAGATGCCTCTTTGCAGGTGCGTTTGGATAATCAGAAGGCTATCAAGTCATACATGAAGGAAGCCCCTTGGGGTATAGGTATCGGAATAGGTATGGGAGCTGACCAGTTGCCACAGAACAACAAGTATTGGCTGGTTTCCATTACTCCGTCCGACTCCACTTTGGTCTATGTTTGGATGCGTACGGGGGCTATAGGTATAATTGTCTATTTGCTGGTCTTGTGTTTGGCTATTGTCGTAGAGTCTTTCATTGTCCTGTTCCGTATAAGGGACAAGCAGTTACGTGGAATACTTACGGCTTTCACTTGCGCCAGCGCCTGTATGATTGTTGCTGCTTATGGTAATAACATCTATTCCCAATATCCTAACACACTGTTAGTGTTTGGAGTCCAGACATTGGTGTTCATGGGACCCTATTTCGATAGGCAGATATTGGCTGAAAAGAAACAGAAAACATTGGAGATAAAGGATGAAATTCGACCCGAAGAAGAAGGTACATAATTCATTGCAACCGAAGTCGGTGGATGTTTCTGTCATAACGGTTAATTACAACGGGTATGAAGATACCTGTGAGATGATAGAATCACTCCGTGAGCTTATTCATTCTGTTGCTTATGAAATAATCGTGATAGATAATGCTTCTAAAGTGGATGAAGCTGCTCTGTTGCGAAAGAAATATCCTTTTATCCATACTGTACGCAGTATCCGGAATCGGGGTTTTGCCGGAGGTAACAATTTGGGTGCGTCTATAGCCAATGGAAAATATCTGTTCTTCCTCAACAATGACACGTTTGTAAAAGAAGACAATTTCTACGACTTGATTCAACGGATGGAATCAGATGAGACCATTGGGGGCATTTCTCCTATGCTCATGTATGCCGATGATGACAGGATGATTCAATATGCGGGATTCACTCCACTCAGCCGGTTTACCTTGCGCAATCGGGGTATTGGAAGTGGGGAATACCTGAACGAACGGTATCTCTCACCCAAGGAAGTGCCTTATATGCATGGTGCGGCCATGTTTGTCAGAAGCGATGTGTATCGGGAGGTAGGCCAGATGCCTGAAATGTATTTCCTCTATTACGAAGAGTTGGATTGGAGCCTTTCCATACGGAACCATGGCTATAAGTTATGGTACGACTCCTGTTGCAGGATATTCCACAAGGAAAGCCGTAGTACAGGATTTGATTCTCCATTGAAAGTCTTTTATCTGACGCGTAACCGTTTCCTGTTTGCATTTCGCAACCGGACGTTTGTGGAAAGGTGCATCTGCCACTTGTATATGCTTTTGGGTGTGGTTCCACGCGATTGTGTGAAATATCTGTGGCATCACAAGAAAGATTTGGTTCGTGCCACATTGAAAGGTGTCAAAGCTTATTTTCGAATGACCAGAAAACAAAAATTGGATGATTATGGATTTGAGTACTCTTATTATTTATCTTGATATATTGCTTTTTGTCATAGTATTGGGTACAGCCCTTTACTTGTTGGTTTTTGCTGTGGCTGCTTTGGTCGGCAAATCCGAAAGTCATCCTCATACTGGTAATTATAACCGTATGTTGGTGCTCATACCTGCATATAAAGAAGATTTTGTCATCGAGTCAACGGTTCGTTCCTTCCTTCGTCAGTCCTACCCTTCTTCGCAGTTTGATGTGGTGGTCATTGCAGACCATTGTAAACAGGATACGGTTGACAGGTTGAGTCAGTATCCCATCACCGTATTGACTCCCAATTTTGAAGAGAGCCTGAAGGCCAAATCATTGAAATATGCCATGGATTGTATTGCTCCGCGCAAGTATGACATTGTTGTCATACTCGATGCCGACAATACCGTAGATGCCTCATTCCTGCATGTTATCAATGATTGTTACGAAGCTGGAAGTATGGCTATACAGGCACATCGTGTAGCCAAGAACCGCAATACTGAAACCGCTTTGTTGGATGCCATTTTCGAGGAAATCAACAACACCATCTTCCGCACCGGTCATGTGCGTTTGGGCTTTTCTTCCGCTTTGGTTGGTTCGGGTATGGCTTTTGATTTCGAATGGTTCCGCCAACATGTGGGCAGTCTCATTACTGCGGGTGAAGACAAGGAGCTTGAAGTGCTGTTGATGAAGCAACGCATTTTCGTTGATTTTTTGGACGACCTGTATGTTTACGATGAAAAGACTCAGAAGGAAAAGACATTCCATCGACAGCGCCGCCGTTGGATGGCTGCACAGTTCCATACTCTTTTCTCCAATTTGCCAAAGCTCTTCCCTGCCCTTGTGCAACGCAATTATGATTTGGCCGATAAGATTATCCAGTGGATGCTTCTTCCACGTATTCCCATGATAGGCATTATTCTTATCATGAGTGTCATAATGCTTTTCGTTGATTTGACTTCGGCCATCAAGTGGTGGTGTATGTTTTTAATTGTGTTGGGCACCTTCGCCATGTGTGTACCTGATGAATTGGTCAACGAAGACTTTGACAAAGCCATCAGACGTGCTCCTCTTATGGCTGTAAAAATGGTGTTGAACGTTTTCCGTTTGCGTGGTTTGAAGAACAAGTTCTTGCATACCGAACACACCATTACTATGGTTGACAAATAATTTATAATCTGACGCCTTATGAAAATAGCCATTGAAGCACAGCGGATATTCCGCAAGAACAAGCATGGAATGGATTTCGTCGCCTTGGAAGCCATCCGTGAATTGCAGGAACTGGACAAGCAGAACGAGTATTACATTCTTGTTTCTCCCGGAGAAGACCGTTGTTTGTGTGAGACCCCCAATTTTCATGTTGTAGAGATTAAAGTCCCCACCTATCCTTTGTGGGAACAGTATGGATTGCCTCGTGCTTTGAAGCGCATAAAGCCCGATTTGCTGCATTGTACCAGCAATACGGCTCCTTTATATTGCAATGTCCCATTGGTGCTGACACTTCATGATGTCATCTTCATGGAAAAGCGTCAAGGGAAAAAGAGTTCGTCGCTGTACCAGCAGATGGGATGGTATTACCGCCGTTGGAATGTGCCCCGTATTCTCCGCAAGTGTACTCAGATTATTACCGTTTCTCATTTCGAGGCTGCTCGTATCAGCAGCGTCATGAACATTCCTCAAGAGAAGATTCTCACCGTATATAATGGCTTCAGCCACCATTTCAGACCGGTTGGAAGAAGTGAGTATGCCGATACGGTAAACAAGTATTGTGAAAGTCCGAATTACTTCTTCTTCTTGGGTAATACCGACCCTAAGAAGAATACCTTGCGCACATTGAAGGCTTACGCCCGTTACCTGCAGCAGAGCCGCACGAATGTATGCCACCTCTTGATTGCCGACTTGGACGAAAGCGTTATTGATGCCTATTTGCAAGAGGGAGGAATCACTCATATCAAACCCTATCTGAGATTCCCAGGTTACATACCCAATACCGACCTGCCTGCCATTTATAGTGGTGCACAGGCTTTCATCTATACTTCGTTGCGCGAAAGTTTCGGTATCCCTATTCTTGAAGCTATGGCATGCGGAACTCCTGTCATCACCTCCAACACTTCTGCCATTCCTGAAATTGCAGGCGAAGGAGCCATTCTTGTTGACCCTACGGACGAAAAAGCCATTGCCGATAAGATGTTGCATGTTGCACAGGACAGAGAATACTGTGTGCAACAGATTGAATACGGTCTCCAGCGTGTGAAGAACTTTTCGTGGAGACGGACTGCTGAAGAATTGTTGAAGGTTTATCAGTCTCTGTCAGGTAAATGAATATGTGGGACAGTTGGAAAAATAAGATAAAGGGAAATCCTCGGTTAAAGGAAACGGTCATCAACCTGTTGATGCATCCTACTCAGGCTCGTCCACGTTTGTGGCTGCGCCTGTTCCAGTGGGCATATATGAAACGTGGCAAGCATACGGTCATCTATCGTAGTGTGCGTCGCGATATAGTCCCGTTCAACCAATTCACGTTAGGCGACTGTTCTGTGGTGGAAGACTTCTGCTGCATCAACAATGCGGTAGGCGATTTGCACATCGGTCACCATTCCCGTATAGGACTTCATAATACCATCATTGGTCCTGTCCGCATAGGCAATCATGTGAATTTGGCTCAAGGAGTAGTCGTTTCGGGCTTGAACCACAACTTCAACAACCTTTCCAAGCGCATTGATGAACAGGGAGTTTCAACCTCGCTTATCGTCATTTGCGACGATGTTTGGATAGGAGCCAACTCAGTCATTACTGCTGGTGTCACCATCGGTCGTCACAGTGTGGTAGCAGCTGGCAGTGTTGTAACGAAAGACGTACCCGAAAACTCAGTCGTAGCCGGAAGTCCGGCACGAGTAATCAAGCAACTGGCATGAAAATAGCTATCCTCACATCGGGTATACTTCCCATACCGGCTGTACAAGGTGGAGCTGTAGAAAACCTGATTGATTACTATCTCGAGTACAACAATCAGCATCGCCTTCACGACATTACCGTTTACAGCATAGCACCACCCTACTCTACTCCTAAGGCCGATACCGAGTGTACGCATTACCACTACGTCGGTACAACGTCTCTCTTTCATCGTCTGAAAAGGGCTTGGTTTGTGCGGCGTGCGGCTCAGAAAGAAGGATATTACAGTCCCTACATCGAATACTTCCTTCGCGAAGCAATGAAGCACATCAAGCGCCAACACTTCGATGCCATCATTCTTGAAAACCGTCCCGGATATGCACTTCCGCTTTCCGAAGTGACCGATGCCAAACTCATCGTACATCTCCACAACGACTTCCTGAACAGCGAAAGCAAGCAGGCTCAAGCCATAGCCCGAGCCTGCCATTCCGTCATCACCGTTTCCGACTTCATCAAACAGCGGGTTGAAACAGTCTTGTCTCCCCAACTGAAAGTCATCACCGTTCACAACGGCATCAACCTTCCGCGTTTCTATCAGGCCACTCCCCTTTCGCGTTCTTCATTGGGCTTCACCGACGAAGACTTCATCGTTGTCTATAGCGGTCGCATCAATCGTGAAAAAGGCGTGAAGGAACTGATACAGGCCTTCAAGCGTTTGAAGGATTATCCCCACATCAAACTGATGGTCATTGGTGGCAGCTTCTTCGGTAACGAACAAGGCGCAGACCCCTTTATCCAGTCATTGCAAGCAGAAGCCGAAGAACTCTCCAACCGCATCATCTTTACCGGTTATGTGCCTTACGAACAGATACCCTCGTATCTCAAGATGGCCGATGTGGCAGCAGTTCCTTCCATGTGGGATGACCCCTTTCCGACAACCATACTCGAAGCTATGGCTGCAGGCCTTCCTATAGTTGCAACCCATTCGGGAGGCATCAAGGAATCATGCGGACAATGTGCCATTATTGTTGAGAAATCATCTGTCATTGAAGGGCTTTACACCTCTCTCCTCAACCTCTACAACAATCCCTCGTGCCGTACATCCATGATTGAAAAAGGTCTGTCAATCAGTAGTAAACAATATGCCAAAGAACGCTATGCCGAAGACTTTTTCAAAGCCATAGCCTTGTAAGGTGGCTTTCTTCTTCTGCTGTTGCCTGTTTACAACGGATTACTACCCGTTCCGCTGTTACCACCGCCTTCGTCAGTACCATTGTTGTCCGAGCCTGAACCATCACCATCAGCCTTCTCATCCTCCTTACCCCAGAGGAACCAGTCAACAGCCGTCGGTTGCATGGTTCGTGTAGCGACAGTCTTGTCAGCATTGCGCGTCATTTCAGGTACAAATCTCACGCGTATGCTCTTGATCTGATTCGTGCTTACGTCTTCCTCTTTCTCCACACCCTGCTTCGTTGCGTTGATGGTATAGCGGAAACACCCCAAACCTTCCAACTGTACACTGCGGCCCTGTGCCATGAAAGTACTCATCACCGTTCCCAATTCACTAAGTACAGCCAACGTGTCAGCCAACGTCACTGTACTGCGGTCGCTCAAAGCCTTACCCAACTGCTTCGTACTCACCTGCTTCCCTACGGTGATAGCCTGCGGATAGTAAAGTCCGCTCTTCTTCTGCAATCTTACCTTGTAAAATGCCATAATCTGCAATCTCCTTTCTTTTTTGATTTTGTTAAACAAATAAACACTTTTTACATTCCCGGCCATCCTTTTGCTCATTCCATGAATGAATGCTGTTCATTCACCGACTGAATGCCGTTCATTCCACG
This sequence comes from Bacteroidaceae bacterium, assembly GCA_017521285.1. Classification (GTDB taxonomy): domain Bacteria; phylum Bacteroidota; class Bacteroidia; order Bacteroidales; family Bacteroidaceae; genus Phocaeicola_A. The sequence goes on from JAFXDG010000026.1 coordinate 24,288, forward strand.
AATGAATGTGGCCGTTCCATGCTGTCATACAACACACTGCGCGCACCATGTATTCTTTTGACACCGTAAAGATACTACATTTTTCCGGCCCCATTCCCCCTACTTCCCAATGGTGCACATTATTGCGCAATAAATTTGCATGATTGATAAAATATTTGTATCTTTGTAGAAAAGATTGCAAACAAAAAGGATACATCACTATGAATACATGCAAAACAATCGGTAGAGGCCAATTGGCCGAACTCTACAACCCTCATCTTTCACCTTCGGCAGCAAGAAAGAAGCTCGCCATGTGGATAGCCTACCACCCCACCCTCTCGAAAGAACTCGAAAAAGCAGGTTTACAGCCTAACCAACGAACCTTCACACCCCGTCAAGTGGAAATCATCTTCGAAGCGCTTGGAGAGCCGTAAGATTAGTGAGTTGGTGGGTTAGTTGGTGAGAATGGTTATGCGCTGACTTTCCGCGTTGCAAGAAGTATTTGTCATTTTGAGCAGAGCGAAAAATCTGTGGACGCAAGCAACAAGCAAAGGGAGAGTTAC
>JAFXDG010000027.1 GCA_017521285.1 Bacteroidaceae bacterium
ACGCGAGTTTGAACACAAGATATATGGCTACGACAACAACCGTCAGGCCATCGAAGTGGCTACCCGCAATGTGCGTGCCGCTGGATTGACCAAAGAAATCGAGTTGAAGTTGCAGGACTTTGCTGACTTCCAGACACCCGAGGAGAAGGCCATCATCGTGAGCAATCCGCCTTACGGTGAGCGCATCTCGGCCGATGACCTGTTGGGCCTTTACGCCATGATTGGCAACCGCCTGAAGAATGTGTTCAAGGAGGGCGATGCTTGGATATTGAGTTACCGCGAGGAGTGCTTCGACAAGATTGGCTTGAAACCATCGGTGAAGATTCCTGTATTCAACGGTGCTTTGGCATGCGAGTTCCGCAAATATCAGCTCTTCAGTGGACGCTACAATGACTTCCGTCGCGAGGGTGAGGAGTTGACAGAGCGTCGCGAACGTCGCGAGCGTGACGAACGTCGTGCCGGTACGGGACGTTATGAGGAGCGTCGCCAGCGTCGTTTTGAGGAGCGGAAGAATAGACCCACCCCCAACCCCTCCCTGCGAGGGAGGGGGGCTGGTGCTTCCGACGAAGATGGAAAACCTTTCTACAAGAAGGATAGCGAGCGTCGCTTCAAGAAAGATACCGACCGTGCCCGCAAATCTGATGACCGTCGCGAACGCAAGTTTGACGACCGTCCCCGTCGCGATGACCGTAAGTTTGATGGTGACCGTAGGTTTGATGGAGAGCGCAAGTTCGACCGTAACCGCAAGGACGGTGGTTTCAAACCTCGTCGCGAAGAGCGTGACCAAAAGCAAGAACGTCGCTTTGGCACTTGGAAACAGACCGACGAAGAGCGCGAACTCCGCGGTGAACGCAAACGTCTCAGCGGTATTCAGGCAATGAGTTTTGAACCGAAGAAGACGGAGGAGTAAAAAGAAATAGACCCTCCCCCTTACCCCTCCACAAGGGAGGGGGAGTAGATACTATGAATTATATGAAGAAACAAAGAAAGCCAATCATTTTATTTTCCTCCTTTAGGAGGGGTAAGGGGAGTGTCCTCCTCCTCTTATTGCTGTTTGCGCTTACCACTATGGCACAAGAAAAGAAACCTTTCACTCTGCACGACCTCATCCCTGGAGGCGAAACCTATCGTCAGTGTACTCCCCAAAATGCATGGTACACGTGGTGGGGTGACCAATGTGTGGAACTGGATGTGGACACATTGACAGTACTGAAACCAGGGAGCAAGAAACCGGGCACTGTGCTGATGGAACTTGATCAGGTGAACCGTTGGTTGGAGGCTGCCGGCAAGCAACCGGTACATTCGTTGCAGAGTGTGTCGTTCCCTTATGCCGACAAACCGCAGGTGTTGTTCCATATCAGTCGTGAATACCTGTTGCTCGATTGGCAGACGGGTAGCGTGGTGTGGAGCCTGCCCATAGCAGAGAAGGCGGCCAATATGGATTGGCACAAGTCGTCGCGCAACCTTGCTTATACGGTCGATAACAACCTGTGGGTGATGGTGGCCGATGGAAAGGCTGTGCAAGTGACTAATGAACCGGCAGGCATCAAGTGCGGACAGGTGGTGCACCGCAATGAGTTCGGTATCGAGAAGGGAACCTTCTGGAGTCCTGACGGTCAGCTCTTGGCTTTCTACCGCATGGACGAGACGATGGTGAGCGACTATCCGCAAGTGGATACCGAAACCCGCACGGCTGAATATGTGCCCGACAAGTATCCCATGGCCGGTACGGCCAGCCACAAGGTGACGGTGGGAGTCTATGACATTGCTACAGGAAAGACCATCTACCTGCAAGCCGGTGACCCCACTGACCGCTATTTCTCCAACATTGCTTGGAGCCCTTGTGGCAAGTATGTCTATATGATGGAGCATCCGCGTGAGCAGAACCGTGCTGAACTGGTGCGCTACCATGCCCTGACGGGTGAGAAGGATGCTGTACTCATCACCGAAACACACGATAAATATGTGGAACCGCAACATCCCATCACCTTCCTTCCTTGGGATGATACAAAGTTCATCTACCACAGTCAGAAGGACGGTTTCAATCATTTGTACCTATACGATGTGGAGGGAAAGGAACTGGCTCAGTTGACAAAGGGTGAATGGCTGGTGCAAGAGGTTGTCGGCTTCCACGAAAAGCGCAAGGAGGTCATCATTGTCAGCACCGAAGTAAGCCCCTTGCAGAGCAACCTCTATGCCGTGAATGTGAAGAACGGCAAGCGTCGTTCCATAGGCAATAGCGAAGGCGTGCATACGGTACAGCTCTCCGCTTCGGCTGACTGGATGATTGACCGCTATTCGGCTCCTACGACTCCGCGTCGCATCGAACTGGTGAGTGTGAAGGATGGCAAGAGCCGCAATGTCCTGTTGGACGCTCCCAATCCGTGGGCAGGATTCAATGTTCCCGAGATGACTGTGGGCACGCTCAAGGCCGCTGATGGAATGACCGACCTCTATTATCGCTTGGTAAAACCTGTCAATTTCGATCCTGAGAAGAAATATCCCGCCGTCATCTATGTCTATGGCGGCCCTCATGCACAGATGATTCAGAACTCGTGGAATTGCTCTGTGCGCGGATGGGACATCTACATGGCCCAGCAGGGTTACGTGGTGTTCACCGTTGATAATCGTGGAAGCAGCAATCGTGGCTTGGCGTTCGAGAATTGCACTTTCCGCCAACTGGGTGTGGAGGAAATGAAGGACCAGCTCCGTGGTGTGGAGTTCCTCAAGAGCTTGCCCTATGTGGATGCTGACCGTCTGGGTGTGCATGGCTGGAGCTATGGCGGATTCATGACTACCAATCTGATGCTGACCTATCCCGATGTGTTCAAGGTGGGTGTGGCCGGTGGTCCTGTTACCGATTGGAAGTACTACGAAGTGATGTATGGTGAGCGCTATATGGACACGCCACAAACCAACCCCGAGGGTTACAAGAACAGTAGTCTGTTGGAAAAGGCTGGCAACCTGAAGGGCCGTCTGCTTGTCATCCACGGCGGTAACGATCCCGTCTGTGTGCCTCAGATGACCTATTCATTTATGAAGGCTTGTATTGATAAAGGTACACATCCTGACCTTTTCATCTACCCTGGCCATGAACATAATATGGTAGGTCGCGACCGTGTGCACCTCCACGAGCATATCACCCGCTATTTCGAGGACTTTTTGAAATAGAATTCCTCCTGTTCAGTCGGAAAACATAGCTTTATACTGAGAGTTCGGTTGGAAAAGTGTATATTTGCAGCAGAAATCGTCGAGGCTGTCTGTTTGAAGAATCCTTGATGAGGCTGCCTTTTGTGAATAAATTTAGAAGATAGATATATGAAACTGTTATTGTTGGGCAGTGGCGGACGCGAACACGCCTTGGCTTGGAAGATAGCCCAAAGCCCGAAGATTGAGAAACTGTATGTGGCTCCGGGTAATGCCGGCACAAGTAATGTGGCCGAGAATGTGGCCATCAAAGGTGATGACTTCGACGGCATCCGTCAGTTTGTATTGGAAAAGGATATCGACATGGTGGTCGTTGGTCCCGAAGACCCGTTGGTAAAGGGCATTTATGACTACTTCCAGCAGGACGAGGCGCTGAAGGCAGTCCCTGTTATCGGTCCCTCTAAGGCCGGTGCTGTGCTCGAAGGCAGCAAGGAGTTTGCCAAGGGATTCATGCAGCGCCACGGCATCCCTACGGCCGGTTACCGTAGCTTTACGGGCGAGCAGTTGGAAGAGGGGCTTGCCTATCTGGAGACTTTGCAGGCTCCCTATGTGTTGAAAGCCGACGGACTTTGTGCCGGTAAGGGTGTGCTCATTCTGAACACCTTGGAAGAAGCCAAGAAGGAGCTGAAGGAGATGCTGGGCGGTATGTTCGGCAACGCCTCCTCTACGGTGGTTATTGAAGAGTTCCTCAGTGGTATCGAATGCTCGGTGTTTGTGCTTACCGACGGAAAGAACTACAAGATTTTGCCCGAAGCCAAGGACTACAAGCGCATTGGCGAGGGCGACACAGGACTGAACACAGGTGGTATGGGTTCGGTTACTCCCGTGCCGTTTGCCACCAAGGAGTGGATGCAGAAGGTGGAAGACCGCATCATCCGTCCCACGGTAGAGGGCTTGGCCGCCGAGGGTATCGTCTATAAGGGATTCATCTTCTTCGGTCTTATCAATGTGAAGGGCGAACCGATGGTGATTGAGTACAACGTCCGCATGGGTGACCCCGAGACCGAGAGTGTGATGCTGCGTATCAAGAGCGACTTGGTTGAACTGTTTGAAGGTGTGGCCGAGGGCAACTTGAACGAGAAGACCTTGGAGTTTGACCCCCGCTCAGCAGTATGTGTCATGCTTGTTTCTGGCGGTTATCCTGAGGCTTATGACAAGGGTTACGCCATTACAGGTATCAGCGAAGTGAACCCCGAAAGCATTGTCTTCCATGCCGGTACGGCTATGAAGGATGGCGAAGTGGTGACTGCCGGTGGACGTGTGATTGCCGTCAGCTCTTACGGTGCCGACAAGACCGAGGCGTTGAAACTCTCATTCGAGGGAGCCAAGAAGATTCAGTTCGAGAAGAAATATTTCCGTTCGGATATCGGAGCGGATCTGTAAATTCAGGTACAATTTACCATTTCCAAAGTACCTGTAGTATTTGGTAAATTGTACCTTGTAAATGCTAAATTGTACATCTGCAAATGTCCCGCACTCTACAACAACGCATTATAAAGGCAAAGACGACCTTCCCTGTGATGGCCGTCTTTGCTTTGTTGCTTTGGTGCGTGGGGGCAGGGTGGCCGTTGGATGCTCAGAGTGTGTTGTCCGGTTGGTGGGGCACGGTTGCTTCTCCTGCATGGGTGATGGAGGGGGCAAACCTGTTGTTGTGCCTGTTGGCGTTGTATCTGTTGGCCGAATTGAACAATGCCTATTCCTTGGTGGGACGGCGCACCATGCTTCATGGCCTCTTTTTCCTGCTTCTGTGGGTGTCAGTCCCTTGGACCAGCCATTGTGTGGAGGCCAATCTGTTGCTTTGCCTGCTGTTGATGGCTGTTGGAAGTCTGTTCGGAGGGTATCAGCAGCGCAATGCCGTAGGGTCACTTTTCAGCCTTTTTCTTTTTATCGGGTTGGGCAGTCTGTTTTGCCTCCCCGTGTTGTTGCTGGTTCCGTTGCTCTATGTGGCTGCGTGGTTTTTCCAATCCCTTTCTGTCCGTTCCTTCTTTGCCGGATTGATGGGGATTTTGTGTCCCTATTGGGTATTGTTTGTTTATGCGTTCTGTAGTGACAGGTTGGAACTGTTTGCCACACTTTTCTCCTCTTTCTTCCCCTCCTTCTTTTCCGGTTATGCCGATATCCCCCTGCTTTCGTGGATTGTGTGGGGCTGTTCGTTGTTGCTGTTTGTGGGCAGTTTGGGATTTGTCATGTATCGCTATGGCCGGTATAAGATTCGTACCCGTCTGTTTTTGGCTTTTCTCCTCTGGTGGGTCTTCGCGGTATCCTTGTTGTGGGTGGTGGTGCCCTCGGCCGGAGGGTTGTTGTTGCCCCTGTTGTCTGCCAGTGTCGGAGTGTTGGCCGGTCATCTGTTCTCTACCTCCTTCACGCGTGCCAGCAACATTTCTTTCCTTGTCGTGTTGTTGTGTTTGATAGGGTTGTCGGTGTATAGTTGCTTATGGATGCATTGGTAGAGATTCTGTTGCAGTATGGCTATGCGGGCATGTTCATTGCCGCATTCCTGTCCGGTTCCGTTGTGCCGTTCAGTTCCGAACTGGTCATGTTTGGCCTCATCCAGGTAGGTCTGGCCCCATGGCCCCTGCTGTTGCTTGGCACATTGGGGAACACGTTGGGCAGCATGACCTGCTATTGGGTAGGTCTGTTGGGCAATATGCGATGGGTAGAGCGTCTCTTTCATGTCAAGCCCGAGCAGCTGGCCCGTGCCGAGCGGTATGTCCGTGGGCGTGGTGCCTGGATGGCCTTTTTCTGTTTTCTTCCCGCTTTGGGCGAGGCTTTTGCCATCGTATTGGGCATGATGCGTGCCAACGGTTGGTTGGTATTTTTCTACATGACATTGGGTAAATTGGCTCGCTACCTCCTGCTGGTTTACACGTCGGAACTGATTTTTTAGGGGTGATTCTCTCCTCAATGTCATTTTCATACTTTTCTTACATCCATTGGTAATAAATCCCGCGTTTCTGTTTACTCTCTATTTCATCAAAAGAGGAAACTCCCTAACGGGACGTTTTATGCATATATATACAATGTACAAAGGCTGGAAGGCAGAAGACGGGAAGGGCGTGTGCACACGTGCCGCCAGCCGTGTGCACACGGTCGGCTGAGTTTCTTCAGACACTCTACTATAGGTTGTGCTTACGGTCAATAGAGGATGTGCACACGGACAGATGAGAATGTGACTGCAAACAGATGAAATGTATAAACATACAATCTGACTGTATATTTATGCAAAACTGACCGCACGAGAATCGCATATATGAGTGCAACTTTTCTTTCGGACGAAAATACGCGAAATTTCTAAAGAGCGAGTAAATCATTGAACATCAGCCAGTAGATAAATACGATTCATCTTAGGGTTAAGGCTGGTTCATTCCTGAGGTGAAGGAGGGTGACAGATGGTGTTTTTCGATTTCTTGACAAGGGGACAGCAGAATTGTTTACAGAAGGGATGGTTCAAGGTTCCAAGTTCCAAAATAGGGTGTCCAAGACTCAATTACTCGCATTGTTTTACAAAATCCACCACAATAGGCAGATGGTCGCTGAATCCGCCAAGGTAGCGTGGCCCTTGGTAGGTGCGGTGGGGGATGGGGATGCCGAACTTCGTGTCTGTAGTGAGCAGGAAGGGTAGGGCGGCGATGCGTGCCAAGGAGGGACGGGTGCTGAGGCTGGTCGTCGGATTCAATAGGGAAGGGCTGACGAGCAGGTGGTCGATGACCTCCCAACGGCCTTGGTAGGCGTATGTGCCCAGTTGCTTGCCGGCTATCAGGGAGACGAGCCCAGGGGTGAGGTGGGACGAAGCCAGGGATGAGGGTACTACACCCATGGCCTGAGCTACACGGGTGTCGGTAAGATTGTCGTTGAAGTCGCCCATCACCACTACGTTGGCTTGCGGATTGGCTTGATGCACCGAGTCGATGGCGTGGCGAAGTGCTTGGGCGGCCAGCAGGCGGAAGGGACGGCTTTGTCGTTCGCCACCGCGACGCGAAGGCAGGTGGCAGAGGAAAAGGTTGAGTGTGTCGGACGGTGTGACCAATCCCTTGACATGCAGGATGTCGCGCGTAGGACGGTCGCCTCCACGGACAGGGATGCTTTGGTGGGATAGCGGACGGAAACGTCCGGGCAAGTAGAGCAGGGCGACGTCAATCCCGCGTTCGTCGGGCGAACGGGTAACGAGGTATTGGTACCCTGCCGTGCGCAAGGGAGAGCGACGGGTGAGGTCGGTCAGCACCGTGTCTCCCTCCACTTCGCAAAGGCCAACGAGGTCGGGCAGGCGTTGGTCGCCTATGGCCGCTATCACCTGTGCCACGGCCCGTTGCTTCTGCCAGTATCGGTAGGGTGTCCATTGGTGTGTGCCTTCGGGCAGAAATTCCTCGTCATCCTTTCCCGCTTCATCGTTGCAATCGAAAAGATTCTCCACGTTGTACCACATCACTCGCAACGTGTCGGACACCTGAGCCGGAAGCGACAAGGGGAGAAGGAGGAGGAAGAAGACCCACCCCCAACCCCTTCCTGCGAGGGAGGGGAGTAGAATGTTTGGCTTGTATTGCTCTTTCATGCTTTGTCACTGAAGGTGTTTCTAATTTTTTAGACGCAGATGACGTGGATAACGCGGTCTTTTCTTTTTCTATGTTTATAGCGTCTAAAAATTATACGGTTGTAGCAGAAGCGTACATTGGAGAATCCGTTAATCCTGAAAATAGATGCGCTTCACACGGTTGCTCACGCTGGTGAGTATTTCGTAAGGGATGGTCTCCAACGTGTCGCTCAGTACCGTCACGGGTAGGTCGCCTCCAAATATGACGGCCGTGTCTCCTTCGCGACAATCGATGTCGGTGACATCAATCATACACACGTCCATGCAGATGTTGCCCACGTAGGGAGCCTGTTTGCCGTTGACCAGGCAATAGCATCGTCCGTTTCCCAAGCGGCGGTTGAGTCCGTCGGCATATCCGATGGGGAGGGCGGCGATGCGCGAGGGGCGGGCGAGTGAGCCGCGCCGGCTATAGCCCACTGTTTCGTCGGCCGGCACGTCGTGAATCTGTAGGATGGTGGTTTTCAGGGTGCTTACGTTGTGCATGATGTGATTGTCGATGGGGCTTACCCCGTAGAGGCCAAGGCCCAGACGCACCATCTCCATCTGTGCTTCGGGGAAGCGTTCGATGCCTGCCGAGTTGCAGATGTGGCGCAATATTTTGTGAGGGAAAGCTGCTTGCAAGGTGGCGGAAGCCTGTTGGAAGAGGTCGAACTGATGGCGGCTGAAGGTGTCGAATCCGTCGCTATCGCTTCCCACAAAATGGGAGAATACCGAGCGGGGCACTACGGATGATTGCTCTGTAAGCTGGTTGACCAACCGGTGCATCTCTTCGGGGAGGAAACCCAACCGGTGCATACCTGTATCCACCTTCACATGGATGGGGAAGTTGGTGACTCCTTCTTTTTCCGCCGCCTTTACCAGTTCCGACAACAGGCCGAAGCTATATACCTCCGGCTCCAAGCGGTAGTCGAACATCGTCTTGAAGGCCGTCAGTTCGGGATTCATGATGATGATAGGGCAGGTGATGCCCGCTTTGCGAAGCTCCACTCCCTCGTCGGCCACGGCTACGGCCAGGTAATCCACCTGATGGTCTTGCAAGGTTTTGGCAATCTCGTACGAGCCGGCTCCGTAAGCCGAGGCTTTTACCATGCACACCATCTTGGTGCCTGGTTGCAGGAGGCTCCGATAGTAGTTGTAGTTGGCTACCAGTGCATTGAGGTCAATCTCAAGGATGGTTTCGTGCACCTTCAGTTCGAGTTGCTCCGTCACGGTGTCGAAGTGGAAACGGCGTGCACCCTTCACCAAGATGACCTCGTTGCGTAGTGAGGTGAATACCTCGGAAGCCAAGAGCGATTCGGTGGAGGGGAAAAAGTGTTTTTCCATGCTGAAAAACTCGGCCGATGCCGAAATCTCCTCGCCCACACCGATAATTTTTTCAATGCCCCGGCTCTCCACCAGTTGGGCCACGCGGCGGTAGAGGAACTTGGCCGTCTGGCCCGTCTGCAGGATGTCCGAGAGGATGAGTGTACGGCGGCGTCCTTGACGGTCGGGGCGGCGGGCCATGAAATCGAGTGCAATGTCCAGCGAAGCCAGGTCGCTGTTGTATGTGTCGTTGATGACGGTGCATCCGTGTTTGCCCTCCTTCACCTCGAGGCGCATGGCCACAGGCTCTAACAGAGGCATCCGTCGGGCAATTTCTTCGGGAGACATCATCAGGTAGAGGCATGCGGCCAGACAATTCAGTGAGTTTTCGATGGAGGCTTCGTCGATATAAGGGATGCGATAATCCCCGTCGAAGCCGATGTAGCGGTAGCACACGTGGGTGCTTGCTTCGTCTTTGCTGATAGAGCGGATGTAGAGCGGTTTTTCGTCGTCTTCGGTTGACCAGGCTATCTCCTTGGCCGTCAGCATCGATTTGGTCACACATTCGCCCAACAATTGGTTGTCGCCGTTGTAGATGATGACGTCGCAATCCTTGAAGAGGGCCAGTTTCTCCATACATTTTTCTTGCAGGGAGTAGAAGTTCTCCTGGTGGGCACCACCGATGTTGGTGAGTATGCCTATGGTGGGGCGTATGATGCTTTGCAGAGCGTCCATTTCGCCCATCTCCGAGATGCCTGCTTCGAAGATGCCCAACTCTGTCTGCTCGTTCAGCATCCACACCGACAGGGGGACACCTGTCTGCGAGTTGTAGCTTCGGGGCGAGCGGGTGATGCGTCGTGTGTCACCCAAAAGTTGGTAGAGCCACTCCTTCACCACCGTCTTTCCGTTGCTACCGGTAATGCCTATGATGGGGATGTTGAACTTTGTGCGATGTACTTCGGCCAATTTCTGTAGGGCTTTTTGGGGATTTTCGGTCAGCAGGAAGGCCGCCTCTTTCATCTCTCCGGCCTCCTTGGGCAAGTGGCTCACCACAAAGGCGCGTACGCCACGGGCATACAGTTCGTGGATGTAGCGATGTCCGTCGCCCCGTTTGCTCTTCAAGGCGAAAAAGAGAGTGTCTTCGGGAAAGCAGAGCGAGCGGCTATCCGTCAGTATGCGGTTAATGGTCAGGTTTTCATTGCCTTGCACTTGTGCGTGCACCTGTTCGGCTATTTGTTTAATCGTGTACGACATAGCAATAGTTCGTTTTCGGCATCAAAGTTCGGATATTTTTCTTTAAGTCGGTGAATTCTTAACTCTATTTGACTTAAAAACTGCTTATAGGCTTCTCCTTCGGGATGGAAGGGACGATGGTCAAGCGCTTGGCGGATTTCTTCCCACGCCTGCAAAAACTTTTTTGTCTGTTGGGGAAAAAAAATGTCGGCGAAATGTCTCCAAATGTGCTCTATGGCCAAGGGTGAGGGGTGCATCATGTCGTCGGCATAGAAGCGGTAGTCGCGCAATTCGTCCATCATGATTTCGTAAGCTGGGAAATAGCTGCACTGTTTGGGCATCAGTTGGCAAAGCCGGTCGATGGCCAGTAGCAGGGTGGCCTTGCTCAGTTGGTTGGCATGAAGGCCGTCGCGCAGGTGGCGGATGGGGCTGACGGTGAACAACAGATGTACGTCGGGATTCATCCGTATGAGGCTTTCAATGAGGGCGGTATATTCCGTCACAATCTCCTCTGTGGCCAGTCGTTCGCGGGTAAAAGAGCGCTCGGACAACTTGTGGCAATTGCCCACCACCATCCCTTTTTCGCGATGGCGATAGACGTAGGCGGTGCCAAAGGTAATCAGTATCAGGCGTGTTTGAGGGAGGAATGTGTGTGCTTTGGTCAGACGTTCGTTGATACGTGTCAGACACTCTTCGCGCGTAGAGGCACTGAACGACCCGTGGTGCATCAGGCTGTGCCACAGGCCTCCGTGCTCCACCAGCTCGGGTGAAGCCTCGTCGTAAGTCCGTCCCTCCATCATCTGCTTGAGTGCCGTGGCTATGCTCAGTGGGTTGTAGAGTACACCGAAGGGGTTCTCTTCGCAGATGAATTTGCCGGTTGCCAATCGTTTTCCTATGTTTTCCGCAAAGCACGAACCCATGACCAGGATGGGGCACTCGTGAGTGATTTCCACCTTGGTTCGGATGGTCTCTACGGGGGTAATGAAGCCTTTATACATCGTAATGAGTGTTTTTTTCGATGCAAATGTAAGCATATTAAGGTTATTTTGCTACATTTGCACGATTATTTGTAACAAGAATGAGCGATAATACTGCATATAAGCTGTTGAAAGACATCCAGACGCCCGATGATTTGAAGCGTTTGAGACCCGAACAGTTGCCCGAGGTGTGCAATGAACTCCGGCAAGACATCATCGACGAGGTGTCGCAAAATCCCGGTCACTTCGGCTCCAGTTTGGGTGTGGTAGAGCTGACCGTGGCTCTGCACTATGTATTCAACACTCCCTACGACCGCATTGTGTGGGATGTGGGGCATCAAGCATACGGACACAAGATACTGACCGGACGGCGCGAAGCCTTTTGCACCAACCGTAAGTTGGGCGGTATCCGTCCCTTCCCTTCACCTGAAGAGAGCGAGTATGATGCTTTCATCTGTGGCCATGCCAGCAACTCCATCTCGGCCGCATTGGGTATGGCTGTGGCAGCTACGGAGAAGGGAGAGAAAGACCGGCGGGTGGTAGCCGTCATCGGCGACGGTTCGATGAGTGGCGGATTAGCTTTCGAGGGGTTGAACAATGTCTCTTCAACGCCTAACAATCTGTTGATTATCCTTAACGACAACAATATGGCCATCGACCGGAGTGTGGGTGGCCTGAAAGAGTACCTGGTGGAGTTGAACACCAGCAAATGGTACAATCTGTGGCGCTACCGCATTTCGCAGAAGTTCATGGAGTGGGGATGGCTGAACGACAAGATGAAGAAGCGCATCCTCCGCTTCAACAACAGTTTGAAGTCACTCTTCAACAATCAGCAGAATGTGTTCGAAGGTATGGATATTCGCTATTTCGGCCCTGTGGATGGACATAATGTGAAGAATCTGGTGCAGGTGTTGCGCACTATCAAGGATATGGAAGGACCGAAGTTGCTCCACATACACACCACCAAGGGAAAAGGCTTTGCACCGGCTGAACAGGCGGCCACCGTATGGCATGCACCCGGCATCTTTGACAAGGAGACGGGTGAGCGCATAGTGACCGACACCGAAGGAATGCCTCCGCTTTTCCAAGATGTCTTCGGACGTACGTTGCTTGAGCTGGCCGAAGAGAATCAGCGCATTGTGGGAGTGACACCCGCCATGCCCAGTGGTTGTTCGATGAATATCTTGATGAAGGCTATGCCCGACCGTGCTTTCGACGTAGGTATTGCCGAAGGCCATGCCGTTACCTTCTCGGCTGGATTGGCTAAGGAAGGATTGCAACCCTTCTGCAACATCTACTCTTCATTCATGCAACGCGCCTACGATAACATTATTCACGATGTGGCCATACTGAAGTTGCCCGTAGTGCTTTGTCTCGACCGCGCCGGTCTGGTAGGCGAGGATGGCCCTACGCACCATGGAGCCTTTGACTTGGCTTACCTTCGCCCCATCCCCAACCTTACCATTGCTTCTCCTATGGACGAGCATGAGCTGCGTCGTCTGATGTACACGGCCCAATTGCCTGACAAGGGGGCTTTTGCCATCCGCTATCCGCGTGGTCGTGGTGTAAAGGTCGATTGGCAATGTCCGCTTGAAGAGGTGCCGGTGGGCAAAGGTCGCTGTCTGAAGGAGGGAAAGGACGTGGCTGTGCTTACCATAGGCCCGATAGGAAATGTGGCTGCAAAAGCCATTGCCCATTTTGAGCAAGAGACGGGACAGAGTGTTGCACACTATGATATACGTTTCCTCAAGCCGTTGGACGAAGAGATTCTTCAGGAAGTGGGCCAGCGGTTCACCCGCATTGTCACCGCAGAAGACGGTGTGTTGAAGGGTGGTATGGGATCTGCCGTACTTGAATACATGGCCGACCATGGATTCACTCCCCGTGTGGCTCGTGTGGGTATCCCTGACAACTTTGTAGAGCACGGAGCTGTAAAGGTACTTCATCGCATCTGTGGCATGGATGAAGAGGGAATCATTAAAGCGTTGAAAATATGAAAATAATCATTGCCGGAGCTGGAGAAGTGGGCACCCACTTGGCCAAGTTGCTCTCCCGAGAGCGACAAGACATCGTGTTGATGGATGAAAGCGAGGAGCGGCTGAGCAAGCTCGACAACGATTTCGACCTGATGACTGTGGTGGCTTCGCCATCATCTATCGCCAGTTTGAAGGATGCAGGTGTGGCTGATGCCGACCTGTTCATTGCCGTCACACCCGACGAGAGCCGCAACATGACCGCTTGCATGATTGCCCATAACTTGGGAGCACGCAAGACGGTGGCGCGTATCGACAATTATGAATACCTCCTTCCCAAGCATCAGGATTTTTGGAAAAAGATGGGCGTGGATTCCCTTATTTTCCCCGAGATGTTGGCAGCTAAAGAGATTGTAGATGCTGTGAAGATGAGCTGGATACGCCAATGGTGGGAAGTGCGTGGTGGTGCTCTGGTGTTGCTGGGTGTGAAGTTGCGCAAAGGTTCGGAGATATTAGATATCCCCTTCTACGAATTGGGTGTTCCTGATATACCTTACCATGTGGTAGCCATCAAGCGTGGGCATGAGACGATTATCCCCCGAGGCAACGATTCTATTCACGAGAACGACATCGTTTACTTCATGACCACCAAGAAAGATATCCCCTACATACGCAAGATTGCGGGCAAGGAAAAGTATCCCGATGTGCGCAATGTGATGATTATGGGAGGCGGACGCATTGCCGTCCGTGCGGCCAACATCATGCCCGATGGTATGCATTTGACTATCATTGAGAGCGATCGTCACCGGTGTAACCGCTTGACGGAGTTGGTGGATAACCGCGTGATGGTGATTCATGGCGACGGGCGCGACCTCAGTTTGTTGAAAGAAGAGGGATTGGAGCGTACCGATGCCTTTGTGGCATTGACGGGAAACTCCGAAACGAACGTGCTGGCTTGCCTGATGGCCAAACGTATGGGAGTGAGCAAGACGGTGGCCAACATTGAAAACCTCGACTATATCGATATGGCCGAAGGGTTGGATATAGGCACCATTATCAATAAGAAGCAGATTGCCGCCAGCCACATTTACCAGATGATGCTGGATGCCGACGTGAGCAACGTGAAGTGTCTGACTCTGGCCAATGCCGATGTGGCTGAGTTCACCGTGCAGGAAGGGGCACTTGTCACCCGCAAGCCGGTGAAGGACTTGGGACTTCCCAAGGGAGTGTCGTTGGGTGGACTTATCCGCAACGAAGAGGGTCAGCTCATCACGGGTAACACCCTCATCCAACCGGGCGATCACGTGGTGGTATTCTGCTCAGGTGTAATGATTAAGAAGATAGAAAAATACTTTTAGAACTGTCACTCGTAGCTCGTCACTAGCAACTAATAACTCGTAGCTCGTCACTGAAATATGATTAATTGGAAAATAATCCTCCGCATCTTAGCCTTCTTGCTTTATATAGAGTCGTTGCTGATGAACGCTTGTTCGGCTTTTGGCTTCTATTATAATGAGGACGACCGTTGGCCGTTCATCATTGCGGCAGGCGTAGCGTTGCTGATAGGGTTGACATTGAACTGCATAGGCCGTGATGCTGACAAGCGTTTCAGTCGGCGTGATGGTTACCTCATTGTCTCCCTTTCATGGATTGTATTTTCTTTGGTAGGCATGTTGCCCTATGTGTTGAGTGGCTATATTCCCTCTGTGTCTGACGCATTTTTTGAGACGATGTCGGGATTTACCACTACGGGTGCTTCTATTCTCAACGACATTGAAGCCCTTCCTCATGGCCTCCTCTTTTGGCGTAGCATGACACAATGGATTGGTGGTTTGGGTATCATCTTCTTCACCATTGCCGTGTTGCCTGTGTTCGGTGTAGGTGGGGTGCAATTGTTTGCGGCCGAAGCTACAGGTCCTCGTCACGATAAGGTGCATCCGCGCATCTCGGTGACGGCCAAATGGATATGGAGCATCTATTTGGGGCTTACGGTTGTGTGTGCCTTTTTGTTCTCACTCGGAGGCATGAGTGTGTTCGATAGCATTTGTCATTCGATGGCTACCACCGCAACGGGCGGTTTCTCTACCCGCAATGCCAGCATTGCCGCTTTCGATTCGGCCTATATTGAGTATGTCACCATCTTTTTCATGTTTCTTTCAGGAATCAACTTCACGCTGCTTTTCCTGGCTTTCTTCAAGGGGCGGGTAGGCAAGTTGTTCTCCGATACGGAGTTTCATTGGTATGCGTCCATTGTCGGTGTTTTCACTCTGGTGATAGCCTTGGGGTTGGTGATTGTGCGTGGCGGACAGATTGAGGAGTCTTTCCGTGAGGCTCTTTTCCAGGTTGTCTCCTTGCAGACGACCACCGGATTCGTGTCGGCCGACTATATGCTGTGGCCTCCTGTGTTGTGGTTCTTTCTTTCGGTGGTAATGTATTTTGGTGCTTGCGCCGGCTCCACCAGCGGAGCCATCAAGTGTGTGCGCATAGCCATGCTGCTGAAAGTCGTTCGCAATGAGTTCTTGCGCATTGTCCATCCCAATGCTGTCATTCCTTTGCGCATCAGTGGTCATGTGATACATTCTAAGGCCAAAATCACCCTTTTGGCATTCTTTGTGCTCTATGTGCTGGTCATCTTTATAGGTTGGGTTGTGATGATGGCTCTTGGCCTCGATTTTATGGATGCATACGGAGTTGTGGTTTCCAGCGTCAGTAATGTGGGGCCAGGTTTGGGCAATTACTCAGGCATTCAATCGTGGGCTCATCTGCCCGATGCCGCCAAGTGGGTCAGCGCCTTTCTGATGCTTATCGGCCGTTTGGAGTTGTTTAGTGTGCTTCTGCTTCTTACTCCTGGCTTCTGGCAAAAGAGGTAAACGGGTAAAAAATGGAAGAGTCCGTTAAATAAACTTATAATGAATGCGGATAATAGGGGAGTTTGTTATTTCTTCCCTATCTTTGCGCGATTCATATGTACGCGAAGAGCAGAAAATAAGTAAAAACAATAAAATAACATCTTGATTCAATGAAACAGTACAAGACCATAAACAATGTGATGGGATGGCTGACGTTCGCCATTGCTGCCGTTGTTTATTGCATGACCATCGAGCCGACAGCCAGTTTCTGGGACTGTCCTGAGTTTATCACCACGGGTTACAAGTTGGAAGTAGGCCATCCGCCTGGCGCACCCTTCTTCATGCTGACAGCTAACATTTTCTCACAGTTTGTCAGCGACCCCAGTCAGGTGGCCTATATGGTCAACATCATGTCGGCTCTGCTCAGTGCCGGCTGTATCTTATTCCTTTTCTGGAGTATTACTCACTTGACCAAGAAACTTGTTTGTCCCGAAGGTACCGAAATGACTACCGGCCGCTTGGTGACCATCATTGGTTCGGGTCTGGTGGGAGCTTTGGCCTATACGTTCAGCGATACTTTTTGGTACAGTGCCGTTGAGGGTGAGGTATATGCCTATTCTTCACTCTTTACCGCTGTGGTTTTTTGGCTCATCCTCAAGTGGGAGGACAATGCCGACAAACCTCATAGCGACCGTTGGTTGGTGCTGATTGCCTACCTGACAGGTCTGTCAGTTGGTGTCCACTTGTTGAACTTGCTCTGTATCCCTGCCATTGTACTTACCTACTACTACAAACGCAGTCCGAAAGCCAACCTGAAAGGCTCGTTGTGGGCTTTGGTGGTGTCGGCCATTCTGGTGGCTATCGTGCTCTATGGCATTGTGCCGGGCATCGTGAAAGTAGGCGGTTGGTTTGAATTGCTCTTTGTCAACACCTTGGGAATGTCGTTCAACACAGGTCTGTTCGTCTATATTATTTTGTTAGCCGGTTCGCTCATTTGGGGCATTGTGGAAACAGTGCGTAATCAGAGTCGTACGCGCATGAACATCGCCTTTCTGTTGTCCGTAGCTCTGCTGGGTATCCCCTTCTATGGATATGGTTTCATGAGCATTCTCATCGGTATCGTGGTATTGGCTGTGCTGACCTTCTGCCTGAAGTTGAAGAAGGATGGCGAATTCCGTGTGTCGGTGCGTGCATTGAATACGGTGCTCCTCTGTCTTACCATGATTGTGGTGGGATATTCTTCATACGCTGTTATCGTTATCCGCTCCATGGCCAATACACCGATGGATCAGAACTCTCCCGAAGACATCTTCACGCTGGGTTCTTACCTCGGTCGTGAGCAGTATGGTGACCGTCCCTTGTTCTATGGTCAGGCCTATTCTTCTGCAACTGCTTGGGATCCTGTCGGCAACCAATGTGTGGTGAGGTATGAAGAGACAGCCCCTGTTTATCAGCGCAAAGAGAAAAAGAATGCCAATGAGCCGGATCGTTACGAACTGGTGCGCTACAAGCGTGAATACAAGTATGCCCAAAATATGCTCTTCCCCCGTATGTACAGTGCTGACCATGCCAATTACCAAGGACGTGGAATCAATCTCTACGACCAGTGGGCGGGTGGAATCAAAGGCCACATGGTGCCCTTTGACAAATGTGGTGAACATGTGATGGTGAAGATGCCCACACAGTGGGAGAACCTGAAGTTCTTCTTTAATTATCAACTCAACTTCATGTACTGGCGTTACTTCATGTGGAACTTTACCGGTCGTCAGAACGACATACAGGGTAATGGAGAGCCTGAGCATGGAAACTGGATTACAGGTATTCCCTTCATTGATAATGCCTTGATTGGATATGATTTGGACAAACTGCCCAGTGACTTGAAGAACAACAAGGGACACAATGTCTTCTACTGCCTGCCCCTGTTGTTGGGCCTTATCGGCCTCTTCTGGCAAGCCTATCGTGGCGAGCAGGGCATCAAGCAGTTTTGGGTGGTGTTCTTCCTCTTCTTCATGACGGGTATTGCCATTGTGCTCTATCTGAACCAGACACCTGCCCAACCGCGTGAACGTGACTATGCTTATGCCGGTTCGTTCTATGCCTTTGCCATTTGGATTGGTATGGGTGTAGCCGGATTGGTGGAACTGCTCCGCAAGAAGATGAGCGAGACTCCGGCTGCCATCCTCGTTTCTATCCTCTGCTTGGGTGTGCCCTTGCAGATGGTAAGCCAGACATGGGACGATCACGACCGTAGTGGACGCTACACTTGTCGTGACTTCGGACAGAATTACCTGAATACCCTGCCTACAGGCAACGACCCCATCATTTTCACCAATGGTGACAACGACACCTTCCCCTTGTGGTACAACCAGGAGACCGAAGGCGTGCGTACCGATGTGCGTGTCTGCAATCTCAGCTACTTGCAGACCGACTGGTACATCGACCAGATGCGTCGGCCGGCTTATGATTCTCCGTCGTTGCCGATCAACTGGAAGCGATACGATTATGTGGAGGGTGTGAACGATGTCGTTTATGTACGTCCCCAGCAGGAGGCCAGTGTGCGTGCTCTATTCAAGAGTAATCCCGAACAGGCCAAACGTGCCTTGGGTGAGAATCCTTTCGAGGTGAAGAATGTGTTGAAGAATTGGGTTTGCTCACCTAATCCAGAGTTGCGTGTGATTCCTACCGACACATTGGAGATCACTGTTGATAAGGAAGCAGTACTCCGTTCGGATATGATAATTCCCGACACGGCTGCTATCCCCGACAAGATGTACATTTCCTTGAAGGGTCGTAACCATCTGACCAAGGCTGAATTGATGATGTTGGAATTGTTGGCTAATAGCAATTGGGAACGTCCCATCTACATTGCTACCAGCGTAGGGCCACAGAATCAGTTGGGCTTGGGTAATCACTTCATCCAAGAGGGATTGGCACATCGCTTTACTCCGTTCAACTGGCAGAAGTTGGGACGTGTGCCCAAAAGTGAGGTAGGTCTCACCGAATATGCTATTGACTCGGAGAGAATGTACGACAACTTGATGAACAAGTTCAAGTTCGGCGGTATTGATAATCCCGACATTTATTTGGACGAGACCGTCATGCGTATGTGTCAGGCTCATCGTCGCCTCTTCTCCCAATTGGCCAAGCAGTTGTTGCGCGAGGGACAGAAAGAGAAAGCACTGGCTGTGCTCGATCGTGCCCAGGAGGTCATTCCTGCCACTACTGTTCCCCATGACTCTTATGCTGCTGGTTCAATGGATATGGCCAAAAGTTATGTGCAATTGGGACACCCCGAGAAGGCACTGCCCATCCTGACAGCTATGGGTGATCGCGCCGGTGAATATCTCGATTGGTATCTGAGCGGAAACGACAAGCAACTGCGTGGTAACGTCACCGATTGTCAGTGGGAACTGATGATTCTGAACGATGTCGTTTCGCTGATTGAAAATAAAGAATTGGCACAGAAGTACCAGGCGATGTTGGACGAGAAGTTCACCCACCTGCGTATGCGTATAGGAAGATAATTTCAGTTGGCAAGTTGATGAGATACGGGTCGATAAGGCTGTGTAGTACTTACCTTTATTGACTCGTCTCTTGCCAACTTGTCAACTTCTCCTTTTCTCAACTGAAAGAAATATGTTTATAGAACAAGTGCCCAAGCTGTTCCGTATGCTTTATCCGCATGCCGAGTGGCGGGGAAATACAAAAGAGAAGGTGGTCTATCTGACATTCGACGACGGGCCTATCCCTGGCGTCACCCCTTGGGTGTTGGATTTGTTGGACAAGTATGGCATCAAGGCTACCTTTTTCCTTGTGGGCGACAATGTGCGCAAGCATCCCGAGGAGTTCCGTATGATTGTGGAGCGTGGGCACCGTGTGGGCAATCATACCTTCAACCATATCAAGGGACCCAGCTATAAGGCTTCGTCCTATGTGGCCAATGTGGAAAAGGCGAATGAACTCATCCAAAGCGACCTTTTCCGTCCGCCACACGGATGGATGGGGTACAAACAATACCATACCCTGCGTCGCCGCTATCGCATCATCATGTGGGACCTCGTCACCCGCGACTACAGCAAGCACCTCAATGGCCGACAGGTCTTTGCCAAACTGAAGCATTATGTGCGCAACGGTTCCATTATCACCTTCCACGATTCTCTGAAGTCTGAACGTAACCTCGAGTACGCCCTTCCCCGCAGTATCGAATGGCTGCTGGAGCAAGGGTATAGGTTTGAGCTCCTGTAATTGTAGTTTTCGAAGGAGTGTAGTAGGTAATATTAAGGAGTGTAGACAAATGTTTTGCCATACTATTGTCTACACTCCTAAGCAAAGCGTCACTTCTACACTCCTACACTCCTAAAAAGCGAAGCGTCCCCTTGTCAATTTAAAAGATATGCAGTTCTCCACCTCCCTCTTGAAATCTTCCGCTTCCCGCTTGGGCTTTGCCGCCTGTGGTGTAGCTCCTGCTGCCCCTGTTGATGAGGCTGTGGCTGGCAGGTTTCGTCGTTGGATTGCCGAGGGAAATCATGCAGAGATGGCCTATTTGGCCAATAACGTGGAGAAGCGGCTCAACCCTACGCTGCTGATGGAAGGGGCACAGAGTGTGGTCTCCGTAGCCTTGAACTATTTTCCCGCCCAACAATTGGATGCAGCGAAGCAGTACGAGTTTGCCTGGTATGCCTATGGGCAGGACTACCACGATGTGATGAAAGCCCGCCTCACAGCCTTGGCCGAAGCATTGGTGGTCGATGTGGAGGGCGACGTGCACTACCGTGTGTTTTGTGATACAGCTCCCGTCCTCGAGCGCTATTGGGCTTGGCGTTGCGGCCTTGGATGGATAGGGAAGAACACCCAGCTCATCATCCCCCATGCCGGTTCTGCCTTCTTCTTGGGGGAAATCATCTTTGACCATCCTTTTACCTCTTATGATAAACCGCAGACGAGCCGTTGCGGCACTTGCACCCGTTGTCTCGATGCCTGTCCTACGGGTGCTTTGGCCGAAGCATATACGTTGGATGCTGCCCGTTGCCTTTCGTATCTTACCATAGAGTATCGTGGCGATACGTTGCCTGCCGAGGCCGCCCGTGCCATGGGGAATTGCGTCTATGGGTGCGACCGTTGCCAGCAAGCCTGTCCGTGGATGCGTTTTGCCCGCCCCACCGACGTTGCGGAATTTCGTCCCAAACCCGAATTCCTCCGTTTGGACCATGCCGCTTTGCAATCCCTTTCCATCGAGGATTATCGCCGTATCTTCCGCGGTTCAGCCATCAAGCGTGCCAAGTACGAAGGATTGATGCGCAATGTCAAGGCTGCGGGAGGGAAGGTATAGTTTGTGATGATTGTTTCCGATAAGATATTTTATTATTTGTATAGGCAGATACATTTACTGTCAATCTCCTGTCCGTTTCCCATACACAGCCTCTTTCCCCAATTCCTCTTCAATGCGTAGCAGTTGGTTGTATTTGGCCATGCGGTCACTACGGCTCAACGAACCTGTCTTTATCTGGCCGGAGTTGGTGGCTACGGCTATGTCGGCAATGGTGGTGTCCTCCGTCTCTCCCGAACGGTGCGAAATGATGGTCTGATACCCGTTGCGTTGGGCCAAGGCAATGGCGTCCAATGTCTCGGTCAGTGTGCCTATCTGGTTCACTTTTATCAGGATGGCATTTCCGCAATGTTCGTCAATGCCCCGTTGGAGGAATTTTACGTTTGTCACAAACAGGTCATCGCCCACCAGCTGGCACCGGTGTCCGATGCGGGTGGTCAGTTGTTTCCATCCTTCCCAATCGTTTTCGGCCATACCGTCTTCTATGGAATCGATAGGGTAGGTGTTGACCAGCTTCTCCAGATAATCTATCTGCTCTGCCGGAAAACGGCGTTTGCCTCCTTTCCCTTCGAACAGTGTGTAGTCGTAGAAGTTTCCCCGGAAATATTCCGAAGCGGCACAATCCAGTGCTATAGTTATATCCTTTCGGGGTGTATATCCGGCCTCTTCTATGGCTTGCAGGATGCAATCCAGGGCATCTTCTGTGCCGTTCAGGTTTGGGGCAAATCCTCCTTCGTCGCCTACGGCCGTACTGAGACCACGCTTTTTCAACACCTCTTTCAACTTATGGAATACCTCGGCTCCCATGCGTAGTGCCTCTTTGAACGAAGGCGCTCCGATGGGGCGTATCATGAACTCCTGAAAAGCAATGGGCGAATCGGAGTGGCTGCCTCCGTTGATGATGTTCATCATGGGTACGGGAAGCATGTATGTGTTGGTCCCTCCGATATATCGGTACAAAGGAATGCCTAAGTAGAGCGAAGCTGCCCGGGCTGTGGCCAACGATACACCTAAGATGGCATTGGCTCCCAAATGCGATTTGTCAGGAGTGTTGTCCAGTGCCAACAGACTGTGGTCAATGGTCCGTTGCTCCAGGGCCGACATCCCTATCAGGTGTGGTGCAATCTCTTCGTTGATGTGGGCAACGGCCTTGGTCACGCCCTTTCCTCCGTATCGTGAAGTTTCTCCGTCGCGTAACTCCAACGCTTCATTGCTCCCTGTAGAAGCTCCTGAAGGCACCGATGCTCGTCCCATGATGCCACACTCCAATGTCACATCCACTTCAATCGTGGGATTTCCGCGGGAGTCCAATATCTCCCGTCCTTTGATAGCTGCTATTTTCATATCCAATCTTTTTTATTTAACAACACAAATCGGATGGGAAAGTTCCCCTTTCTTGTCAGAATTTCATTTGAGGAGGGTCTTCAGTCTTTTTCTATATCTCATCCTTTGTCCATGATATGATATGACAAGAGGTGCATGTCGTTGGGATGTGCACCTCTTTGTTGCTATAATACCCATCCATGCGTTACAAACGCAAAGGGACGGAGAAAGGTATTCTAATTACTTGACTATTTTCAGATTGAAACTTTCTTGTCGTACGCCATTGAGGGTGATTTCTTCTACAGAATAGTAGTCCCTTTTTCCCTTCTTTTTCAGTTCATGACTGAATACAATGGTGTCACAATCTTCATTTCCCCAGTTCAGTATGATTTGTTCGTCCTTATAAGTATGGTCTCCGTAAAGACCTCCAAAATAAAGTCTGGTACTATCTGGATTTGTATGTATTCCTCTGAAAATTGGTACATTGTATCTTGTCGTTGGTTCTATGCCAAAGTCCAATGAATCTCTCTCATAGACACATCCTCGCCATTCAGCAGTAATCTTCCAATCTTTCATTTGTGCCATCAGATTGTTTCCCAATTCATCTACCGGTTCAATTTCTATTATTACTGGTGTAAAATCAATGGTATATCCCGGATCAATGTCTTCATCCTCCTTGTCGCAAGCCACGATGGTGGTCATTGCCAATGCGGCCAATGTACATTGCATTCCTAATGCAATTGCTCTCCAAATTCTCTTTTTCATATTGATTTAGTTTTATTTGTTTAATAAAGTATAAAGATTTTCTTCGTCAACGATGCGACAAAGGTATGATAAAAAAATGATAATGCAAAAGGAATAGTGGGAAATTTACTTTTTGGGCAACAGGCTCTTCATTTCCCGAATGGGAAAAGTGATGATTGTAACTGCTTGAAAATTAGGCGAAATGAATATTTTTAAGAAAGTGACTTCTGTGTGATATTTTGGGAAGTAATCAGAGTTTGCTCTCTCTCCTTTTGGGGAGTTGGAGTGATCTACCTTCTTTTTTCTTCATTTTTTACATCCGCTGGTAATAATTCCCACATTCCTGTTTTCTCTCTATTTCATCAGAGGGTAACACTCTGTAACGGGTACTTTTTTGTATATATATACAATGCACGAAGGCCGGAAGACAGAAAATGGGAAGACCGTGTGCACACGTGCCGCCAGCCGTGTGCACACGGTCGGCGGAGTTTCTTCAGACACTCTACTATAGGTTGTACTGACGCCCGACGGAGGATGTGGCACACGGGTAGGAAAGAGTGTGACTGCAAACGGGGGAAGTGTATAAATATACAATCCGACTGCATAAATATGCAAAACTGACCGCACGAGAATCGCGTATACGTGCGCAACTTCTCTTTCGGACGAAAATAGGCGAAAATTTCAACTGACAAGTAAGTCGCTGGACATCAGCCAGTAGATAGATGCGGTTTATCTCAGGGCTAAGGTCGGTTCATCCCTGAGATGGAGGAGGGTGAGAGAAGGCGTTTTTTATTTCTTGACAAGAGGGCGGCAGATTTCTTTACAGGTGGTCTCAAGTTCCAAGTTTCAGGTTTCAAGTTTCAAGTTCCAAGTTGTCGCTAATATCATCTTTTGTTCTTCTTGTTGAATTTGATGTTGCGCGGATGGCATTCAATGATTTCTTGGCGCAAACGATGGGTGTCTATATGACTGTAGATTTCGGTGGTGGTGATGTCCTCGTGTCCCAACATGGCCTGAATGACCCGTAAGTTGGCACCGCCCTCGAGCAGGTGGGTGGCAAAGGAATGGCGGAAGGTGTGGGGACTGACAACCTTGTGGATGCCTGCCGCTTCGGTCTGCACTTTGACAATGTGGAACACCATGATGCGGGACAGTTTGGAACCCCGGCGGAAACTGAGGAAAACATAATCTTCGTGGCCGTGCTTGGGTTGGATGTCGGCACGTTGCTCGAAATAGCGCTGCAACTCGTCGATGGCACGAGGCGAGATGGGTACCAGGCGTTGCTTGCCGCCTTTCCCCAACACACGGATAAAGCCTTCGCGCAGATAAAGGTCGTTCAGGCAGAGATTGCACAACTCACTGACACGCAAACCACAACTGTAGAGTACCTCCAAAATGGCGCGGTCGCGTTGTCCCTCGGTCTTGCTGAGGTCGATGGAATTGATGATATTATCTATCTCCTCCACCGTAAGGACATCGGGCAACTTTCGGCCAAGACGTGGATTCTCAATCAGTTCGGTAGGGTCGGCCTGTATATAATCCTCCAACACAAGGAAACGGTAGAATGAACGTATGCCTGACAGAATGCGGGCCTGTGAGCGGGGATGGATATTCATATCGTGAAGGCTGGCAAAGAAATGGTGAAGGTCGTCGAGGGTGACATCAAGCAGGCCTTTGCCAGCTTCCTTGACGTAAGCTTCCAACTTTTTCAAATCCTTGAGATAGGCATCCAATGTGTTGGATGAACAGGACTTTTCCAACTTGAGATACTGCTTGTAGCGCTCAATCATGGGATTTTTCTTGCTTCTTTCCATTCTTTTATCTACCTTTGCGCTGCAAAGATAGTGCAAGGTGAGAAAAATGCAAAAAAAATAGGGAAAGATAATGAAAATACAAATCATCAACGGTCCCAACTTGAACCTGTTGGGGAAACGCGAACCGGGTGTATATGGTTCGATGTCGTTCGAAGAGTACCTGAAGGAGTTGCGCGGACATTATCCCGATGTACAATTGGACTATTACCAGAGCAATGTGGAGGGAGAGCTGATCAACAAGATTCATGAAGTGGGCTTTGACTACGACGGCATCATCCTGAATGCAGGGGCCTACACGCACACTTCGGTAGCCCTGCACGATGCTATCCGGGCGGTGAAGACTCCCGTCATCGAAGTGCATATATCGAACGTGCACAAACGTGAGGAATTTCGCCATAAATCGATGATTTCATCGGCATGTATGGGTGTTATCTGTGGTTTCGGCATGGCTTCGTACCGATTGGCTGTGGAGGCATTGAAAGGGGATGGTTGTTGATGGCTGATGGCGATGGCTAATGGCTATGGCAGATGGCTTGGAACCTTGAACTTGAAACTTGGAACAATGACTCTTGACGAATACATATTGGAACATATCGATCCGGAGAGCGATTATCTGAAGGCACTCTATCGGGCCACGCATGTGAAACTGCTGCGGCCACGCATGGCATCGGGGCACTTGCAAGGGCGGATGCTGAAGATGTTTGTGGAGATGATACGCCCACAGAACATTTTGGAAATAGGCACCTACAGCGGATATTCGGCTCTGTGCCTGGCTGAAGGGTTGAAGGAGGGTGGCATGTTGCACACCTTCGAAATCAACGACGAACAGGAGGATTTCACCCGTCCGTGGTTGGAGGGTTCGCCTTGGGCGGACAAGATAACATTCCACATCGGCGATGCCCTGGAACTGGTGCCGCAAATGGGGGTGCAGTTCGATTTGGCCTTTGTAGATGGTGACAAACGACGCTATATCGACTACTATGAAATGGTGTTGGAACATCTGAATCCGGGCGGATACATCATTGCCGACAATACCCTGTGGGATGGACATGTGCTGGAAACAGACACTCACTATACTGACCGCCAGACATTAGGCATCAAGGCATTCAATGACCTGGTAACCAAGGATACAAGGGTGGAGAAGGTGATACTTCCCCTGCGGGACGGATTGACGATAATAAGAAAAAAAGAGATATAATATCAGGAATTACAGGTGCTATTATAGACAAGAGTAAAAAAAGAGAAAGAATTATGGAGACGACCAGACAGAACAAAATTGCACGCCTCATCCAGAAAGAACTGAGTGACATTTTCCTGTTGCAGACAAAGGCAATGAACGGTGTGTTGGTGAGCGTGAGCGTGGTGCGCATCAGCCCCGACATGAGTGTGGCACGCGCTTACCTGAGCGTGTTCCCCTCGGAACGTAGCGAGGAGATAGTGAAGAATATCAATGACAACATGAAATCTATCCGTTACGAACTGGGCAGCCGTGTGAGACACCAATTGCGCATAATCCCCGAACTGAAGTTCTTTGTGGACGATTCATTGGACTACATCGAAAACATCGACAGACTGTTGAAATAACTCGTCCATGAACCTGCCGCTGTACATTGCCAAGCGATACCTGTTCTCGAAAAAGTCGCACAATGCCATCAATATCATTTCGGGTATATCGGCTTGTGGCGTGGCTCTGGCTACGCTGGCTCTGGTATGTACCCTGTCGGTCTTCAACGGGTTTCAGGAATTGGTGGCAGGAATGTTCACGGCCTTTGACCCTGAACTGAAGATTACGACCACAGAAGGGAAGACTTTCGACAGCCGGGACTCGCTGGTAAAACTTGTTCGGGGACTGCCCGAAGTGGAAGTGTCAACCCTGAGCATCGAGGAGAATGCCATGGTGCAATACAAGGGACGGCAGGCCGTAGTGACCATCAAAGGAGTGGAGGATAACTTTGAGCAACTGACCGAAATAGACAGCATCCTGTACGGCTACGGGAAGTTCGTATTATACGATGAAATCGTGGATTATGGCATTATGGGAGCGCAATTGAGCTCTACTCTTGGCACAGGACTGCGCCCCATCGACCCCATCGAAGTGTATGCCCCCAAACGGGGACAACAGGTGAATATGGCTAATCCTACCAGCAGTTTCGAACAGGCTTATCTGTTTTCACCCGGCGTGGTCTTTGCCGTGAACCAAGAGAAATACGATGCCACTTATGTGTTGACTTCGATGGACTTTGCCCGCCGGCTGTTTGACTACGACACAGAGATTACATCGCTGGAGCTGAAACTGAAAGAGGGAACCAACACTGGAACTGTGCAGAGGAAGATACAACAATTGTTAGGGGCGGATTTCCGGGTGCAGAATCGCTACGAACAGCAGGCCGATGTGTTCCGCATCATGGAGATAGAGAAACTGATTTCATACCTGTTCCTCTCCTTTATATTATTGGTCGCCTGTTTCAATATCATCGGCTCGTTGTCGATGCTGATTATTGACAAGAAAGAAGATGTGAAGACTTTGCGTAACTTAGGCGCCGATAATCGCCTGATAGTCCGCATTTTCTTTACCGAAGGGTGTCTGATATCGCTGATTGGTGCCCTCATTGGCATTGTGGGTGGCATCGGCCTTTGTCTGCTACAAGAACACTATGGCCTGATTGCCCTCGGGACACAAGGTGGATTCGTGGTGGATGCGTACCCGGTGAGTGTACAGGTTGGCGATGTTGTCTTGATATTCGTGACAGTGTTGGCTATCGGATGCCTTTCAGTGTGGTACCCGGTGAAATATCTGAGCAAAAAGTTGATGGAGTGATGTTGGCTGTTGGCCATAGTTGGCAGTCAGTCCATCAACCACGCAGGCTCAATCGTGCCAGATAGTCATAATGGTCGCCTTCCATGACCAATTCGGCGCAAAAACCGTTTTCGGCAGCATAGTAAGAAAGAGTCTGGAAATCAATGTAAAGCCAATCGAATGGTTCCCCCTTCATGGAACCGTATTGCATCTGGAAATCCACTTCGCCATAATATCCTGCGGCAAGGTCGATGGAGAAACTGCCATCTTCCTCTTCGAATAGGTAGCGCAAATCACTGGAATCCATTAGGATACAGCCGTCTGGCCGCAACAGTTGCTTCATGCGGCGGAAGAACAGGGGAAGATTCTCCAAACGACCCACGATGCCCGATCCGTTCATAAGCATCAGCACAGTGTCGAATGAGCCACAAAAACGCTCATCGAAAAGGTTGGTCAAACATGCCTGGCGCACACCCCGATGTTGCATAACTTCGACTGACCGCGGGGAAATGTCGATGGCAAGCACCTCCTTGCCGGCTTGTTGCAAAGCCAAGGAATGACAGCCGCTTCCGGCACCTACATCCAGAATAGAGCCACAAGCCATCTCCAATGCTTTGCGTTCAATGGCCGGCATTTGGGATTCGGTACGGAAAAGTTGGCTGACAGGCATCTCGTCCTCGTCGAACTGAGAAGAGAAAACTCTTAACAAATTTGCCCGTCCGGACTGGTGGAAATCGGCTATGGCCAATCCCATCGGGTCTTTCTCAGGAGACAACACTGAAACATTCATATTTATCCTTTTCTTGGTAAAATGCAGCGCAAAGGTAGTGATAAAATCCAATTATAGCAGATTAAAGATTAAAAAATATTAATTATTGCAAGAATTATATACTGTAGCGAACCTATTTTCCTACCTTTGTACGCAATCTGCGAAGAAATGTATTGTTACAAACAAAGAACAAAATAAATTATTAATATTAATAACTAATTAACAATGATTAAAAAACTGTACATGCCCCTTTTGGTGGCAATGGTTGCCGTGTTGACATCATGCGGCAGCAAGTTGGGTGAGTTGTCTTCTGACTACTTCACAACAAATCCTCAAGTGTTGGAAGCCGTAGGTGGCAAAGTTCCTGTAACAATCAACGGCAAGTTCCCTGAAAAGTACTTCAGCAAGAAGGCTGTCGTAACTGTAACTCCCGTTTTGAAGTGGGATGGCGGACAGGCTGTAGGTACTCCTGCAACTTTCCAGGGTGAGAAGGTAGAAGGTAACAACCAGACTATCGCTTACAAGGCTGGTGGTTCTTACACTATGAAGACCACTTTCGACTATGTTCCCGAAATGGCTAAGAGCGAACTCTACTTGCAGTTCACTGCCAAGGTTGGCAAGAAGGAAGTTGAAATTCCCGCAGTGAAGATTGCTGACGGTGTATTGTCAACAGGTGAAATTCTGACTAACGCTAAGTACACTGTAGCTGCTTCTACTCCTTCACAGAGTACTGACAAGTTCCAGCGTATCATCAAGCAGGCTAAGGAAGCTAACATCATGTTCCTTATCCAGCAGGCTAACGTTCGTGCTAACCAGTTGAAGACTGACGAAATGAACGCTTTGAACGAGCAGATGGGTAACATCGTAGCTGATACCAAGAGCTTGGCTCTGACTAACGTAGAAGTTACTGCTTACGCTTCTCCTGATGGTGAACTCGGCTTGAACGAGACATTGGCTGGCAACCGCGAAAGCAACGCTACCAAGTATATCAAGAGACAGATGAAGAAGCAGAAGATGGAAGGTAACGTAGATACCAAGTACACTGCTGAGGACTGGGACGGCTTCAAGACTTTGGTTGAGAAGAGCAACATCCAGGATAAGGAAGTTATCTTGCGCGTCCTCTCTATGTACAACGATCCCGAAAAGCGTGAGGCTGAAATCAAGAACCTCTCTTCTGTATATGCTACTTTGGCTGACGAGATTCTTCCCCAGTTGCGTCGTGCACGTTTGACTTTGAATTACGAAGTTATCGGCCGTAGCGATGATGAAATCTTGAACACTTACTCAACTTCTCCCAAGGATTTGAGCGTAGAAGAAATGTTGTATGCTGCTACTTTGGTGAAGAGCGAGGCTGACAAGAAGGCTGTTTACGAAAAGACAACTTCTATCTACCCCAACGACTACCGTGCATTCAACAATTTGGCTGACATCGCTTACAAGAACGGTGACATCGCTAAGGCTACTTCTTACTTGCAGAAGGCTGCTAACTTGAACGCTGCTGCTGCTGAAGTAAACAACAACTTGGGCTTGATCGCTTTGATCAATGGTGACAAGGCTAAAGCTGAGTCTTACTTGTCTAAGAGCACAGGTGCCAGCAAGTTGAACGAGGCTATGGGTAACCTCTATGTTGCTCAGGGTCAGTACGACCGCGCTGTAAGTTCTTTCGCTGATGCCAAGACAAACAGTGCTGCTGTTGCTCAGATTATGGCTAAGGATTACAACAAGGCTAAGAACACATTGAACGCTATCGCTAACCCCGATGCTTACACAAGCTACTTGAAGGCTATCGTAGGTGCCCGTACAAACAACGCTTCAATGGTTATCTCTAACTTGGCTGATGCCGTTAAGAAGGACAACACTATGGCTCAGAAGGCTTTGAAGGACGTTGAGTTCTCTAAGTATGTAACAAGCTCAGATTTCTTGAACATCCTGAAGTAAGAAATAACTGATTATCAAAAATAAGAGTTAAAGGTTAGAGACTCATGCGAGACGAATGTCCCCGTGGCTAACCTTTAACTCTTATCTTTTTCTCACCACCTTACCTCTATTAATTATATACCAACTATATATGAAGAAAGTCTTCCTGCCACTCTTCTTGGGAATCCTTTTGACAGTCTTTGGTTGTCAAAAAGAAACTCCTTTTTTCAAACTTACAGGTGACATCCCGGGATTAAGTGATTCTACAGTCATGCTATACGGACTGTTCTCTGTCCCTGACAGTGTCATTGAAATACCTGTAAAGGATGGTAAATTCAGCTGTACGCTCCCCTTGGACACCATCACACCCATGTATCTGCGACTGGGTGATAGCCGTATGGAATATCCCGTCTTTGCTGATAAAGGGGTAAACATAACCATAAAGGGAGACACTGCACAATTGCACCGACTGACCATTGCCGGTGGAAAAGCACAAGAAGAATACAATGCTTTTCAAGATAGTATAGCTCATTTGGACAACTATATAGACATACGCCAAGAGGCAGACAGCTTCATCGTGAAGCATCCTCAGTCTGTCGTCAGCATTTACTTGATACAGAAATACTTCGTAAACGTACCATATCCTAACAAGAGTTTGATTGAGAGTATGATTGACCAATTAAGTGGCTATA
Organism: Bacteroidaceae bacterium; assembly: GCA_017521285.1. GTDB lineage: Bacteria > Bacteroidota > Bacteroidia > Bacteroidales > Bacteroidaceae > Phocaeicola_A. The sequence goes on from JAFXDG010000027.1 coordinate 31,512, forward strand.
TGCACGACAATCACTACATCAGTCGTTTGCAAAACTCATTGCAAAAACAGACCAGTCGTGACAAGCGCTTGCAAATGCCTGCATTGCCCGATACAACAGGAAAAACTATAGACATCAACGAATATAAAGATAAATTCATCATACTCTCCCTGTGGGCTTCGTGGCATCCCGAAAGCGTAGAGATGCAGGATTCACTGCAAGCCATCATCAAGAAGTTTGCCAAACGACCGGCCAAATTCGTAAGCCTTTCCCTCGACAGTCATGGGGAAGCATGGCTCGACACCTTACGCAGCCATAAATGGGGCGGACTGCACCTTTGTGACTTCAAAGGGTGGAATAATGAGTTGGTTGAACAAACAGAGACACAAGACCTTCCCACTCTATATATAGCCAACACATCCAGCAAAATCATTGCTACAGACATGTGGGGCAAACAATTGGAAAACTTCCTCGACAATCAGATTAGCAATTGGGAAGAATTGCAGAAAAAGAGGGCCAAAGAGGAGAAAAAGAGAAAAAACAGGAGATAAGCCTACAGCAATGCGCTATCTCTGCTGATGAAATAAGCCGCTTATGTTAGTAAAAGTATTCAGTGCCGCCGTACAAGGCATCAATGCTACCACTGTAACCATTGAAGTGAATCTCACCCGAGGGGTCAAGTTCTTTTTGGTGGGACTGCCCGACAATGCCGTAAAGGAGAGCCACGAACGCATTCTGTCTGCCCTTCAAGTGAATGGTTACAAGTTTCCTGTGGCTCAGATTATCATCAACATGGCCCCGGCCGATATCCGTAAGGAAGGCTCTGCTTATGATTTGCCCTTAGCCATTGGCATTATGGCTGCCAATGGAACTGTATCAGCGGAGAAACTGGGCAAGTATATGATGATTGGTGAACTGAGCTTGGACGGCACCCTGCAACCCGTGAAAGGGGCATTACCTATCGCTATCCGCGCTCGTGAGCAAGGTTTTGAAGGATTGATTGTACCCCAAGAAAATGCCCGTGAAGCCGCAGTGGTCAATCGCTTGAAGGTTTATGGTGTAAGCAACTTGAAGGAGGTCATTGAATTTATGAACAATGAGCGGCAACTGGAGGGTACTGAAGTTAATACTCGCGAAGAATTCTATGCCCAGCAGAATGATTTTGAATATGACTTCGCAGAGGTGAAAGGCCAAGAGAGCGTAAAACGCGCTTTGGAGGTTGCTGCTGCTGGTGGCCACAATCTTATTATGATAGGCCCGCCGGGCAGTGGAAAGTCCATGATGGCCAAACGCTTGCCATCCATCCTACCTCCACTTTCTCTTGCAGAAAGTTTGGAAACTACGCAGATACATTCTGTAGCAGGCAAATTAGGGAAGGATACTTCTCTCATTGCCCATCGTCCTTTCCGTAGTCCTCATCACACCATTTCATCCGTTGCTTTAGTGGGTGGAGGTCAGAATCCCCAACCTGGTGAAATCAGTCTGGCACATAATGGTGTGTTGTTTGCTGATGAGCTACCCGAGTTCAATCGAACCGTATTGGAAATGCTGCGCCAACCACTGGAAGACCGTGCTATCAGCATCTCACGAGCCAAATATACGGTGGAATATCCTGCATCCTTCATGCTCATTGCCAGCATGAATCCTTGTCCATGTGGTTATTATAATCACCCGACAAAAGCTTGCGTATGTAATCCAGGACAGGTACAGAAGTATCTGAACCGCATTTCCGGCCCTCTGCTTGACCGTATTGATATTCAGGTGGAGATAGTGCCTGTTCCCTTTGAAAAACTCTCTGAAACACGCCCAGGTGAGCCGAGTGAAGCCATCCGCCATCGGGTGATAGCTGCACGCAAGATTCAGGAACAGCGCTTTGCGAACATGCCCGGCATACACTGCAATGCCCAGATGACTCCCAAAATGCTTACTGAATATGCCACTCCCGATGAGAAAGGTCTCCAATTGTTGCGTAATGCCATGGAGCGTCTCAACCTGTCGGCACGTGCTTACGACCGCATCCTGAAGGTGGCTCGCACCATTGCTGACCTCGATGCTTCGCCTACTGTACAATCTATGCATATTGCCGAGGCTATCGGATATAGAAATCTGGATAGGGATAATTGGGGAGCATGACTTTATATTATTATTACACTAAAAAATAACAACCATGAATAAACAGTTTTTATTCTTACTGATGATGCTTTTCTCCATTGTGGCAAGTGCCAACAATGCAGATGTAACGAAAACGAAAACCTTTGAAGTGCGGAATCCGGATAAAAAACTCAGTCCGTACACAGGAATGAATCGTGACCATTGGAAACAAGCGGCTGAATATCTTCTCAGCACAGCTTTTCAATATGTCAATGATATTAAGCAACCGTTTGATTTGCCAAAACAAGAAGGTAAAAGCTACCCCCGTAATGCAGGCGATGTCCCAACTGCTCGCATGGAAGCTCTCTGCCGCACGATGTTTTTGGCAGGACCATTGTTGAAAGAAAATCCTGACCTTACGCTTCATGGTGTGAAGGTTGGTGATTATTATCGTTGTCAGATAGCCTCGTTCCTTCGTCCGGACAGTCCTCTTTTTCTGCCCGAAAAGAAAGGCCGGGGGCACGGTGGACAGAAACTCGTTGAACTTGGTGGACTTGCGGTCTCCTTGCTGATGGCTCCCGAAGTGTTCTGGGATCCTCTGCCGCAGGATACCCGTGACAAGCTTGCAGCCTTGTTCAAACCCTATGCCGAAGGTGGAACGATTGATATGAATTGGAGATTTTTCAACCAATGTTTGCTCAGTTTTCTGCATAAAGAGGGTTATCAAGTCAATCTGAAATATTTGGAGGAACTGGTGCATGCCAATCTTAAAGCCTATGTCGGCGATGGGTGGTATCACGATTCACCCCTATTCGACTATTATAGTATGTGGGCATTCCAGATGTATGGCCCGCTTTGGGCGGAAAGTTTCGGACGGGAATATTATCCGGCAGAAGCAGAGCAATTTATGAATCAACTGGCAGATATAACCAAGCAATATCCCTATATGTTTGGTCGTGATGGAAAAATGCAGATGTGGGGAAGAAGCATTACTTATCGTATGGGGGCAGCCATACCACTCGCACTTACTGGTTTGCTCCATAGTTCCGATGTCGATTATGGTTGGATGCGACGCATCTGTTCCGGTTCCATCCTACAGTTCCTTCAAAATCCCCATTTCATCGCCAATGACGGACTCCCTAATCTTGGTTTCTATGACCATTTTGAGGCCTGTCTGCAACATTATTCTTGCCGTGGCAGTGTATATTGGATGGCCAAACTCTTCCTTGCCTTGTATATGCCAGCGGACAATCCTTTCTGGACTGCTCGCGAGACTGAAGGAACATGGGCAAAGATGAAGAAAAAAGTCCCGTTCAATGTCTATTCAGAAAAAGCTCAAATCCTTGTTTCCGACTTTGCAGCTTTGGGTATGGCTGAATTCCGTAATGTTTTCACTCGCAATGGAGGATTTTATTATGGACTCGAGAATTACAACAGACTGGCCTATAATTCGGCCCTCCCCTGGCAGGCTGACGGAAAGAAAGGTGAAGTGGCTATGAGTTATGTTGTTGAAGGCTCTGAGGGGAAATGGTTGCAGATAAATAGTTATAAGGGTGAAGGACTCAACGGTGAGGGGTTCTTCTGCCGCACTGCTGAGATAGAAAACGACCCGACCGTCACCATCGATCTGACTGAAAAAGTTACGGCTGACGGAGTTCTCCGTGCTGACCTTATAAAGACTGATGCTCCTCGAAAGGTTCGCATGGGATTCTATGCGTTGCCCCAGCTTGATAAGCCGATAGAGACAACGGTGAAGAAGGTAAAGGGCAAGAAGGCCATCACCATTGACAATGGTCAGTATGCGTTGACTACAGTGCTTGCTGAAGGCTGGGATGACATAGAAGTGGTGAACTGCCACGACCTTCACCCCGAGGCTGACAACAGCGTAGTCGTAAACCTGGTTGCCACGGTCGATGGTCAGAAACTCTTGAAGTCTCAACTCATCATGAAGAAATCAAAGAAATGATTCAATCTTAATGGGAGGACGTGTATCAGATCTGAATCCGACAAAGCTGATACTTTCTCCCATTTTTCCGCCTGTTTTGTTCATTTTTAGGTATAGAATGTTCGAAATTTGCAGTGAAAGTACTACCTTTGCAGCAAATATCAAGGAAATGGCATGAGGAGACTTTTTACAACAATTGCATGGGTGCTACTGACAATCGCAGTGTGCCATCAGGTTAAAGCTGACGAGACGAACATCCGATACCTGAGCAAACAGACTGGTTTGTCCAGCAATCAGGTGACGGCATTGGTACAAGACCACAATGGTTACATCTGGGTTGGCACGACTAATGGACTGAACCGTATTGATGGGCATGAAGTCTATACTTGGAGCGATTCCAAACATCCGTTTCACAGTATGCCCATCAGAGCCATTGAAGCTGATAAGGAAAACAATTGTTTGTGGGTGTTCGGTCCACGAGGATTGGCCGGTTGCTTCATGCTTGCCTCCAACCAACTGATTTCACACAAGACCGAGAAGGCCGACACCTTACTCCAATATCACCACAAAGGGAAACTGTATATGTGGCAATTCGGTCCGGGGAAGAGGAGTAGTCGTACCCGACTGAACAAAGACAGATTGGTGACCGAAACCTTTTCGCAAGCAATTGTCGATGTCCGCACCGACGAAGAGGGTAACGACTGGCTATTGACCAAACGGGGATTGTATCTGAACGGACTTGAACAACAGTTGCCCTCTACTGACAGTGTTGTCCACATAGCAACTTACCGCAACATCTGCCTGGCACTGACACCGCGTGAAATCCTCGTCTATAACCACTCACGCCGCGTGGCACGGCGCACTCCCTTTCCCAATACGTTTCGTCGCCTTGCATTCCAATGTACTGATATGGCCGTTTGGGGCGACCAGCTACTCGTCTTTACCCCTGATAGAATCATTTCCTACCACATTTTGGATAATACATTTTCGTCACCATCGAACGTCCAACTGCAAAATGGCCATGTATTGCCTGAAAGTGGGGAAGAACTCTATGTGCATGATGGAAAGGGAAAACTCATCCGATTCGGACACGAAGGCTCCATACATACTTTGCAACTGATGTCATCGGGAACTGCCAATCAACAAACTCCACAGGTCGTGGTGCTGAACGATACGACCGAAGCCTACGCTACCGATGGGAACGGCCTATTCATTTTTGACCTGAAGAAAGGCAAAAGTACCCGTCATTATAGGAAGGAAACACACGGCTTTATCCGCGATAATCGTATCAGTGTCCTCTTGGCTGACCACACTGGCTGTCTTTGGATGGCTACACAACAATCGGGACTTGCCTGTTTGGATTTGACCGATTCGTCGGACAGCTCCGACAGTTTGTTGTCTCCACACATACCCCAACCGCTCGTTACATCCATCACTGTAGATGGCGAAAAAAGTCTCATAAATACCGATGAAATGGAGCTTTTTTACACCCATAACAATGTGGAGTGGCACTTCTCATGCCTTGCTTACGACAAAATGCAGCAAATCAGTTATCAATATTATTTGGCAGGAAAAGACAGTACGTGGCAAGCTCCTTCCACCATGCACACGGCCAAATACAAGGAACTGACTCCAGGGAAATATACTTTCCACGTCAGAGCCACAACTGACGGCATACATTGGGGAGCGGAGAGCACTCACACCATTGTAATAAATGAGCCTTGGTGGACACAATGGCCTGCCCTATTGCCCGTATTGGCCATTTTTGCTGCAATGGGTTTGTTTCTCTATCTCATTGTATACAAATTCATCCATCCCGAGAGGGCTGTAAACGAACGGCAACAAACTGTCGTCACGTTCCAACAGCAGGAAGTGCTTCCTGCAGAAGAACCTCAAAAACAACAGTTATTGCAGCCACAGCAGCAACTGCAACAGGTCCAACTGACGGCTAAGGATGAGCGTTTCAAGCGGTTGTTGGAAGATTTGTTGGAACTGCATATCGAAGAACCCGATTTCGGCGTAGAAGAATTTGCTGCATGTGCCAATCTGAAACGTACCCAATTCTATACAAAAGTAAAACGCATCACCGGCCTGTCGCCTATCGAACTGTTGCGCAAGGCACATTTGGAACATGCCGCCCATTTGTTGAAAGAGACCGACTTGAACATCGACGAAGTGCGCGAACGTTGCGGATTCAGCAACTCCACCACTTTCTACAACTATTTCAAGCAACAGTATGGAATGACTCCCCGACAGTATAGGAATCAGGCATAAAATCAAGCACGGATTGCACCAATTAAACGGATATTCTTAATCCGCATAATCCGTGCAATCCGCACCTAAATAACTTCTAAATAATTAAAAATCAAGCTTCACACCGGCAAAGAATGAACGGGGAAGACCGGGGCCGTACATATAGCCGGCATCGCGCAGCTCGCCTTTGTCGAAGTCATCCTGATACTCATTGAAGATGTTCTGCACACCGGCATTGAGTTGGAGGGCCGAACCGCCACCCAAGTCGAAATCATAACTGAGTTTGAAGTTCAGGTCGAAGAATTCAGGAGTCTCCACCGCAATGTCTTCGGGCACATATCCCGCCACGTGCTGCATCAGCATGCTGCCAGTGTAGGTTCCTGAGAAGGCTGCCGTCAAGGGCTTGATGGGAGTGTAGCTCAGTGTAAAGTAGCCATAGGTTTCGGGTGTACGGGCAATGCGCTTCTCTGCCTTGGCCGTTTCGCTCCACTGCTCAGGTTCTTTGTATTCGCTCTTCTGCAGGGTGGCTCCTGCCTGCAATTGGAGCTTGTTCTGATAGGCCAGTTTTCCTTCCATTGTCACACCATACACATTGGCTCCCGATGCATTGTGGCGCTCCAGCGTGAGGATGCCGTTTTCGTGGCTCTTCTCGCGCAGGGCAAACACATCGTTCAGTGTCGTGTAGAATCCCTCGACGAGGAGGTTTCCTTGGAAATCGCCCCAGCGTTGGTACAGGTCGGCCGAGAGGCTGAAGCTGTGCGATTTCTCCTCCTGCAGGTCGCTGGCCAGTTCAATCATGGACACACCACCGCCTACGGCTTCGATGTGGAGGTCTTCGTCAAAGGCTTGTGGAGCGCGGAATCCGGCCGAGTAGCTGGCGCGGAAGTTGATGTTCTCCGAAGGGTTGAAGCGCACGTTGGCACGGGGGCTGAAGATGAGTCCGTCGATGAGGTTGTGCTTGTCGAAACGGCCGCCGACGAGGAAGCTCCACTGGTCGTTCTTCCATTCGTTCTGCAAGAACAGGCTGCTGATGTGTACCGTCTGCTCCAGTTCGCGGCCGTAGCCCCACATGTTGTCTTTCAGTGCATCGCGGTTGTACTCCATACCTCCTGTAAAGGTAGCGGGCATGAAGAGGCAACGGTCGAAGTTATAGACATACTGTCCGCCCACCACCGTAGTGAGGTCAGTAGTGGCACCGTAGGCATAAGGGTCGCGTCCGGCACCATAGTAACTCTGTCGGTCGATGTGCTGCGCCGAGGCATAGAGGCTCAGGTGATGCTTCTCGTTGGGGCTGAAGTAGTCGAACTTCACTCCTCCGCCATTGATGCTGTGCTCCGTCTGCTCGGCAATGTTGGCCTGATGCGGTGGCAGGTCCAGCGAGTCGCCTCCCCGGCGGTACTCCTCAATGTGGTGGTATTCAAAAGAGAGTTTGCTGTATATACTTGTCTTCACGTATGAGCGGAATCCCACCGTCTGCTGGTGCAGTTCGCACAGTTCGCTGTAGCTGTCGCCGTTGGCATCGTATGCCTGTCGTTGGCGGTTCTGGCCGAAGATGAAGAGTCCCGCCTTGCGGTTGTCGGTCACCAGTGAAGCATTCAGCGTGGTGCTGTGGTCCATCGAACCGTCAATAGACATGGTCGTGTGGGCCAACTGTCCGCTGTTGCGCAATGGCTCTTTAGTGATGATGTTGATGGTTCCGGCAATGGCAGACGAGCCGAACAGAGCCGAGCCGCCACCGCGCATCACCTCCACACGCTCCACCATGTTGGCCGGTATCTGCTCCAGTCCGTACACACCCGACAGGGCACTGAAGATGGGGCGCGAGTCAATCAATATCTGCGTGTAAGGGCCTTCCAGGCCATTGATGCGTACCTGCTGGAAGCCACAGTTCTGGCAATTGTTCTCCACACGCACACCCGGTTGGAAGTTCAATCCTTCGGCCAGTGTGGGCGATGTGGTGGTCTCAAACAGACGGGTATCTATCACATTAATTAAGGTAGGAGCCATGCGGCGCGATGTCTCGTTACGGTTGGCCGACACCACCACACCGTCCAGGGCTATCATATCCTCCTCTATGGTGAAGTTCTCCTCCAGTGTCTTTCCCTTCTTGGTCACCACCTCGCGTGTTTCGGTCTTGTACCCCAATGTGGCTACCTCCATGGTGAAGGTCCCCTCGGGCAGGTTCTTCAGGAAGTAGTGACCGCTCTCATCGGTGGTCGTACCGATGGTGGTACCTTTCAGGGTTACATTCACAAAAGGCACGTGTTGTCCGTTCGCGGCATCAATCACGTGTCCCACAATATTCGCATCGCTGCGATTCACCTTGGCGTGGCTATGTCCCTGATGACTCTGAGCCACTACCGACACGGCGGACATCATGCACATCATGGTCCACCAGACAAATAATTTTCTCATGCTTTATACGTTGTTTTAGTTCTCTTTCTACCCATTTCTCAGTATTTCGGCTGCAAAATTACTGCTAATCCTCTAAACGGGAAATACCCAAAATTAGTTATAATTAAGTGAAGAGTACCTAAAATGGAGTAAAATGTGGGGCTGAAAGATAGGGATAAAATACATGAAGGTGTGTCGAAATGTAGCCATTCCAGATTTTAGGCGCGGATTTTTCGCTTTGCTCAAGGAAACTCCGCGCCTAATTTTATTTTTGACACTCCTTCATGCTTGCTGATATAGGTACAATTGGGTGGTGCTGATTGCTTATTTGATGACCACCTTTTTACCATTTACAATATAGATACCACGTTTTAGATTCTTTGGGTCACCCTCTACAAGTTCGACTGTAGATTGGATTAGGAAATATTGGTATCTTAGTGTTCTTTCAACAGGAATGCCATATATAGAGGCAATGTCAATAGTCTTTCTTGACGACCGATGTTGTAATCTCCTAATTTTATGGCACAGCCAACATGGTATTTGTCAGGGTGGCTCAGAATGGTTTTTGTGCTCTTGACATTTCCGTTGCTGGCTTTTACTTCAACAAGGGTACTTCTCCCCTTATATCGCATGACAAAATCCACCTCAAGACCTGAGTCTTTGCGGAAATAATACAATTTCCGTTGCATCTTGTGAAATATGTCGGCTATGATATTTTCAAAAATGGCACCTTTGTAGCCGTGCAAGTTGTTTTGCAGAATGTCAAAAGAGGTTCCATCTTCCAGCATGGAAACAAAAAGTCCGGTGTCTGCCATGTATATCTTGAACACATCCTCCATGGCATTCCCATCCAAAGGGAGTTCGGGGATATTCAAGTTTCTGCACCGGCAAATAATCCCGGCATCCTCTATCCATTGTATGCTTCCGCCATATTGCGAAGCTTTTCCACCTTTGCGGATGAGGGAGTATTGGAACTTCTTATTCTCTTTGCTCAATTGACGGGGGATGGATTCAAAACATTCCCGAATCTTGGATTTGTCTGCATCCTCGGCATATTTTATCATATCGTCTTCATATTCGTTGACAATGGCGCGTTGTACATTTTGCACTTGAGTGATATCATGTGTTGCCATGAAGGTGTTGACTGCTTCTGGCATCCCTCCCACAACAATATATTGCAACAGCAACTGTTTCATCCGATGATGCAGAGCTTCTGGTACGGGCTGTTCTTCATGCAGACATTCTGCCATTTTGTTTATGATTGTGTCTGAAATTCCATTGGCCCAAAGGAATTCTTCAAAGTCCAACGGATACATGTCAAGGATTGTTTCGTACCCGACGGGGACAGAAGCTCTGGCACTTTGTTTTCCCCCATACCCTTTTACTCCAAGTAATGACCCTGTAGCAATGACATCAAACCGACCATCCATTTTGAAGAATTTCAAAGAAGTGCGTGCCTCCGGACAATCTTGGATTTCATCAAGAATCAAACAGGTGTTTCCTGGTTCAAAGATTGCTCCACTAACCATCGCACTTATATTCATGATGACATCATCGATATTTTTGGAACCTTGGAAGGCTAATGAATAATCGGGATTTTGCACGAAGTTAAGATACACAACATGGGAATAATTCTTTTGGGCAAAGGCCAATGCCGAGAATGTTTTTCCACATTGGCGACATCCTTTTATGACAAGAGGTTTCTTGTCTGTAGTTTGTTTCCAAACTTTCAGTTGTTCTTCTATTTTTCGTTTTAGCATAACTTTTTATGTCTTAGCCGATTAAGGACTTTTAACCACTTTTTCAAGGGACTTTTTGGTGATATGTGTCACTTTTTCAAGGGACTTTTATATTGCGTGCGCCACTTTTTTAAAGGACTTTTCAGCAAAGGTACGATTTAATTATGAATTATAAATGGTGAAGAGTGAAGATTTTCACGAAATGTGTTGAAAAACACAATTTCATGTGCAATTTACCATTTACTAAGGTACGGCTGGCTGTTCAGCCTTTGAATCAAGAAATTCTGAATCTGAAAGATGAGGAATTGCACGAAATGTACGGAAAGTGTTATGTGTAGGTGTTGTGCAAATAAGAATGCTTTAATCAAATAAAACGATAAATATCTGCATATTAGAAGAAATAAGTGTACCTCCGTCGAGAATCGAACTCGAATCTGCCCTTTAGGAGAGGGCCGTTCTATCCATTGAACTACAAAGGCAACATCTGTTTTGCGGCGCAAAGGTAGGATTTTTTGGTGGATATTGGAAATGTAGGGGGGACTTTTTTCTTTTTTCTCGCATTTCTTGTGCCCATGGTTTCTTACTAATTATAATACTCCGGCTGATAGACCCTTCGGCTACGTTACTAATGACGAATTGCATAAACGCTGGGGATGTGTCAAAATGCGGTCTCTGTGAAGAATCCTATTTTGACACACCCTCAGATTCCTCGTCATCATCGAATTGTTTCATACACAGGGAGATGGGGACTCAAACCAGACACTCTCCTCAAAGCTTTTTATAAACTCAAATCATGTTTTTTAGACATAAGAACATAAATGCATAAGTTTCTTTTCTTCTGTTCTTTTGCTCTTCTGTCAAAAAAAATGTTTTTATCTTGTCAAGAAATCGAAAAACGTCATCTGTCGTCCTTCCTCATCTCGGGGATGAAGCAACCTTAGCCCTAAGATGAATGGTATTTATCTACTGGGTGATTTTCAATGACTTATCCACTCTTTGAAAATTTCGTCTATTTTCGTTTGAAAGAAAAGTTGCGCCCATATACGCGATTCTCGTGCGGTCAGTTTTGCATATTTATACAGTCGGATTGTATATTTATACATTTCACCCGTTTGCAGTCACATCCTTTCCTACCCGTGTGCCACATCCTCTGTTGGGCGTCAGTACAACCTATAGTAGAGTGTCTGAAGAAACTCCGCCGACCGTGTGCACACGGCTGGCAGCATGTGTGCACACGTCCTTCAGGTTTTCTGTCTTCTGACCTTTGTACATTGTATATATATACAAAAAAGTACCTGTTACAGAGCGTTGCCTTCTGATGAAACAGAGAGGAAATAGAAATGTAGGATTTATTACTGTGGGGTGTAAAATAGTTTCAGGTTTCAGGTTCCAAGTTCCAGGTTCAAAGTTCAAAGCCATCGCCATCGCCATCAGCCATCGCCATCGCCATCAGCCATCGCTATTGCCATCAGCCATCGCTATCGCCATCAGCCATGCGAGCAGTAGTATTCAAACTCTCCCCCTGTTTAGGGGGAGCGACCTTGTGGCGAAAGCCTACAAGGTGAGGGGGTGAGAAAAGGAAATTAACGTATTCTTTTTTGTAACCCCTCCAACCGCCAGCCCACCCTTTAAAGGGCGGCGGTTCGCCTCCCCTAAGACAGTGGAGGAGTTTTAGTTACTTCCATTCCTGACACAAGGTAGAATGCATCAAATAGGATACCCCACTTTTACTTTTCACTCTTGCTTTTACTTTACAATGTAACTATTCAGTGATTCTTTTTTATTTCAAACGCAGAGACGCTGAGGCGCAGAGAATCCTTCCATTCGATAGAAAGTGTCCTGAGTGCGCAGAGTCTTGGCCAACAAGTCAGCCAATGGCGCACCTTAAAACGCTCGCAAGGCGTTTTACTCTCCAAGTCTCTATTAAACTCTAAAAAAGAGACCTCTGCGCCTCAGCGTCTCTGCGTTTTTTATCATAAAGTTTTTGCTGAATGGTTCTTTACCATTCGTCTGTGTTAAAGATTCTTAAATAGGGGGGGGTAAAACAGTTTATTTTTTGCATAAGTGACAGAAAATGTGTAATCTTGCACTCCTATAGCAAACGAAAATAGAGAGAATCTTAAACTAAGAAGAAAAATTAACAAAAAAAGACTCAGTGTTAACGGTGGTATGAGAGCTTTGATGGTCATAGCATTCTTTGTCTTCTGTTGGCTTGGTGGTACTTCGGTGGCAACAGCCCAGGATAACCGTGTGCTTGCCCGCACCGACACGAGCGAGGTGCGCCAGTTCCGTATCTATTACCCCGTGAACAAGACCCGCCTCTACCCCGACTACATGTCCAATCCCCACAATCTGCGCGTGATTCGTGAGTTCCTGGCCGAGTCGCCCCGTATTGACAGTATCATCATCTATTCCTACGCTTCGCCCGAAGGCCCTTACAGTTTCAATAAGAAATTGTCTCGCGAACGTGGACTTACCGCCAAGCGTTATCTGCTCTCTCTGGTGCCCTCGTGGCGGGAGATGCCCGACTCTGTTTTCCGCTTGCGTCCCGAGGCTGAGAACTGGGAGGGATTGCGCGAAGAGGTGGACTTCCACTACCACGAGGCTGACCGCGACGAGGTGTTGGCCATACTGGACAGCGACCTGCCCGATGCGGAGAAGAAGGCCGCCCTGCAACGGTTGAACGGCCGTCGTTCGTGGCGATACATCGTCCGCAACATCATGCCCAAGCTTCGCTACGCCACATGGATTTCCGTGTGGGCGCCAGTGACTCCCTTGTCGAAGTTGCAGGGGGTGGGCGCGTCTGTGTCCGACTCGCCACTTGCCCCATCTTTGGCGGGGGTGGAGATGCCATACATGATGCCCTACGAAGAAAACCGCACCATCCTGGCCTTGAAGACCAACCTGTTGTATGACCTGCTCACGTGGGCAAACTTCTCGATAGAGGTGCCTTTTACGGTCAAGGGACATCAGTTCTCGGCACTCTATCAACACCAGTTCCCCTGGTGGACGTGGGGCGAGAACGACAATGAATATTGCAACCGCTTCCTCTCCCTCGGTGGCGAGGTGCGCTGGTGGTTCCGTCCCCGGTATTATGCCGCTACGACCCGCCGCGCAGAGCGCGATTGCCTCACCGGATGGTATGCGGGCCTCTACGGATTGGGTGGCAAGTGGGACTTCGAGCGTCGTCGCGACATCTGCTATCAGGGCGAGTTCTGGAGTGCCGGACTGACCGTAGGCTATGCCATGCCCATCGGCCGCCTCCTCAACCTCGAGTTCTCGTTGGCTGCCGGATATGCCAACATCCCTTACCGTGGATATACTCCCACGGATGACTATGGTCAGCTCATTCGCGACCCCGAGAAGCACGGTACCTGGCACTACATAGGTCCCACCCGTGCCGAAGTGTCGTTGGTTGTCCCCATCACCCTCACCCGCAAGGGCATAATGAAGAAAGGAGGGGGAAGATGAAGAGAGTGAAGAGTGAAGAAAGAAGAGTGAAGAATGGGGTACTCTGCACCTTGTGCCTCTTGCTTGTTTCCGTATTCGCCTCTTGCGAGCACCGCCAGTTGGTGGAGCCGAGCAATGTACACTACGTCCGTGTCTATCTGGACGAACAGATACAGAATGTCACCTACGGTTTCTACAGCGAAGACCGTCTGAAGCCCCAGCACCGGCGTCCGTCTGTCTTGCGTGTGGCCTTGTGTGAACTGGCAAGTGGTCGTGTGGTGGCCGAGCGCTATCTGCAGCAGAGTGGTGAGGATGAGCGGGGCTACTACTTGGAGGGACACATCACGGCCGATGCAGGAGATTACCACCTGATGGTCTATAACTTCGGAACGGAGAGCACCCTTATCCGTGAAGAGCACACCTACCGGTTGGCCGAGGCATATACCAACGAGATTGCTTCGCACTACTATGCCTATCTGCCCAGTGTGCGTGTGGGTGCATCGGAGGCACCGATTGTTTACGAGCCGGACCATCTGTTCCTGATGACACAGGACCGGATTCATATTGCTCCCACCGACCGGATGGACACACTGCGTACGGACGATGGCGATTACTTCACTGCCTCCACCTGTGTGGAGAGTTATTACATACAGGTACGCATCAAGGGCATCGAGTATGTATCTACGGCAGCATCGCTGCTCACGGGGTTGGCGGCCAGCACCACGTTGCACAACCGCTCCATGCAGCCCGAACCGCCTGTCAGAATCTTTTTTGAGATGAACCCTTCCGGGCGCGAGAATGTGGACAAGCGGGCAGGTGGCACCGAAGAAGAGGATGCGGTCATCTATACCACCTTCAATACTTTTGGAAAGTTGCCCGAGGTGGAGACTGAATACACCGTCACCTTCGATTTTGTGACCACCGACGGACGCACACAGACCGAGACAATGAACATTACCCCCATGTTCGACACACCCGAAGTGATGGAAAACAAATGGATTATCATCGACAAGGAAATTGTCATCGCCCCACCGCCCAAGCAAGAGGGGGGCGGCCTGTCGCCCGAAGTGGATGAGTGGCAGGATGTGAACACCGATTTGCAGATATAAGAAAAAATGAAATTATAAACAATTAAAAAACAAATGTCTAACTTTAAAAACTTAAAAGTATGAAACGGTTTTTATTTATGTCGGCTTTGGCAAGTGTAGCACTCGCCAGCTGTGTGAACGACGAAGCAATGGAGAACACCTCCAAGGCCAGTGACCAAAAAATTACATTCAATGCGCCGGTTGTGAGTGGTACAACGAGAGCGATAGCGGGAGAACAACCTGGAATTGACGGTAAATACAAAACTGATGAACACTTCAAGGTTTATGCTTGCTGGTCAAATAATGTATATTCTACATGGGATGCGAATAACATTTATATGAATGGTGTAGAGGTTGCATATGATAATTCGGGTTCTTGGAATTCAGAAAGTGTGTCTGGTGGAACAACTTATTATTGGCCTAAAACTGGTTATTTGACATTTGCTGCATATTCTCCGGCTACTGCAGGAGGTACAATTTCGTATGGTGGTACAGGATTAAGCATTACAGGTTTTGAAGTAGAAAGCAATACCTCTGATCAGTATGATTTGATGTATAGCGAACGTTCTTATAATAGAACAGCAAGTATTGGTGGCCAAAGTTATAGTGGTGTAGATATTTGGTTCAAACATGCTTTGTCTTCTATCAAATTTATGGTAAAACAAAAGGAGGCATATACTGGAACAACCATTAAGTTGACAGGTCTTACTATTCAAAATGCATATTCTAAAGGTAATTTTGTTCAAGGATTGTCAGATGGTGCTGCAGCAAAAGAAGGAAATAGTGCATGGACTAATCAAGGAACTGAGACTCATTATTCTGTTTGGAATAGTACAGACGGCCAAGCCTTGACTACTGCATTGACAGAACCTAATGATATTCATGATATTATCTTGTTGCCGCAGAACTTTGTTCATCAGGTCTCAGGTGGCGATGACAAAGTAGTATCTATAAAAGTAGATTATACTATTCAGAATGGTTCGGGACCCGTATTGCCGCAGACTGCAACTTTACCTTTGGCTGTTAAGAATGCGAGTGGAGATTATCTCTATTATTATGAAAATAACAATGAAATAATGCAAGATTGGGAGATGGGCAAGCGTTATACTTACAATATTACCATTGGTTTGGATAAGATTTATTTCTCTCCCGAAGTGGTTGATTGGGTTGATGTTACTGTTACTCCCGACTTGACCATCTAATTCATTTTAAAACCAAATTTAAAGATATGACAAAAACCTCGCTGTAATCCTTGGTGGGAGCAAAGCATCGGACGATGCCTTTGCTCCTGCCAGGGGCAGCAGGGCGGGGTGGATGTCGTGAGAAGTCTGTCAAAATAGATATGAAGCATTTGTTTGGCTTAGTCGTTTGTTGCACCGTTGGGGCATGGGTGCTCAATGCCTGTACCCCCACCGATGATGCTATGGGGCTGCCCGAAGCGTCGGAGGAAGTTGCTTTTGTGGTGAATGACGCGTGGCTTCAGTCTGATGAAAGCAGAAAGAAAACTCGTGCAAACCAGACAATGCGCCATTTCTTGGGACTATTAGGGCAGGACTCTGTATTTATCACTTTGACGGAAGATGACAATCCGGTTCCGTTGGTGAGTGCAGGGACAGATGCACAGACACGGGGAGAGTATGATGTGCCCAACGAATTTACGTTTTTCGATGTGAAAGCTCTGATGGATTTGAACAATACCACACCCGTCTGGGCTGAAAATGTGAAGATTTACAAGCCGACGGCGGACGGAGAGTATTGGAGTGGAGATGCCTATTGGCCGAAGGGTGGTTACACTTTGCACTTCTTTGCCCATTCATGGAATGTCTGGGAAGGGGAGGGAGTGCCGATTGCACCCCTATATTCCATAACAGGGACAACGGGAAGCCGTGCATATAAGGGGGAATTTTCTTATCAATTGCCCGAACCGCAGACTGCAGAGCAATCAACTCCAGTGAATGATGCAGCCCGACAACCTGACTTGATTTTTGCCATTGCGCCCGAGAAGACACAAGCGAATAGTGGAGAGGCTATAGACTTGAAGTTTCTTCATGCGTTGGCTGCTGTGCGTTTCAAGTTTGGAACCTTGCCGGATGATGTCGAGGTGGTGGATGCTATACTTTCGTTGGGTGAAGTGGTTGATGGCGGAAATTGTACATTCGCCCACCCATTGGATGAAGGTACCGATTTCGATTGGACACTCGGAGACGGTAAACATACCTATACTATTGAGGGATTTCAAGGGAAAATTGATTCCGATGAGACTTTTATGTTCCCTCCGCAAACGGTTGGTAACGGCGTTGTGATGAAACTCTCCATAAAGGTCGGAGAGAAGTGGTACAATTACGAGAAGGCGCTCAGTGACTTCTCTGCCACCATTCCCCAATGGGAGGCAAACAAACGCTATACCTACACCATTTCCATTAGTGAATATGTGGAGGTTACGATAGAAGAGGACGTTACAAATACAGTCAAAAGTAATGTCCGCATCCAGAATACAGGATTGACCACTTCATATATCCGTGCGGCAATCGTTGGGTATTGGGAAAATGCGGATGGCACCCGCATCATTTCGCCGTGGAACATTGAAGATGCTACGATTGGAACACTTGTCAAGAGTTCAGAATGGGCTGACCATTGGGCTGTTGGTGAGGATGGATTCTACTATCACAAGACCCCTGTGAAGCCTGGAGAATATACGAATGTTCCGTTATTTGACAAATATGAACTGAAGAGTACCGGCCCGGAAACTGGAGCCAAACTGATTGTCAACATTGTGACACAGGCTGTGGCCAAGGACATGGCAGAAGAGGCTTGGGGAGTATCCCTATAATTTGACTACACATTTAACCATTGTTTTCCTATGCGACACCATTCAATCATCATTCTTTGTCTGACTGCTTTTCTGCTCATCGGAAAGGTCGGAACAGGGTATGCCCAGTTGGTTTCGGAAGGGACGTGGAATGCTACGACAATAAACGCGACATCGTCTTCGGGTACCAAAAATCCCGTCATTAAGTTGACAGGTGATGTATCGACAAAGGGATGTATAACTGTAGCCAACGGATATACATTGACGATCGAGAATGAATCAGGTAAAGAAGTTATCATCAAACGTACAGCCAGCAGTACAACGGCTATGTTTTCTGTCAATTCGGGAGGCACTCTAATAATCAAAGGTACAAAGGATGCTCCTATTATCATTGATGGTGGAGCAGAGTTTACGTGGGCACAACAGGATGAAATGCCGTACATGACTTTGACTCCTGGCAGTGGTGGCAAAATGATTATTGCTGGAATAAATACTTCGGGCACTCTGAATCTCAGTCATGTGATCATTCAGAATGTGAATGACTATAACTCTATTGGTGGAGCTATAAATGTATCTTCATCGTCGGGAACTACTTTGACTGATTGCGTGATTCGACAATGTCGTTCTCTGTTAGGGAGTGCGATAATGATAAATGGTGGTGGAGATCCTGAAAAAAGTGCAATCAGGATAACAAACTCAACAATAACGCAATGTATATCGGGAGGTGATTATTCAGGAGCTAATACAGGTGGCGCAATCCGGACGTATGGAACTGTAAAGTCAAGTCTGTATTTGACGAATGTGACGATGAGTTACAATTATGCGATGCGAGAAACAAAAGAGTATAATAATACCTTAGAACATGATGCAAATGGTGCAGCTTTGTTTTGGAATGGGGCGGGTACGTCTACTACCAAATGTGTGATTGATGGATGCGCTTTTCAATATAACATATCAGAGGATAATGGAGGAGCTATAAAAGCACAAGGTTCCATTGAATTTGTTAATAATAAAACAACAATCAGTAACAATCAAGCTCCTAATGGAGCAGGATTGTACATTGAAGGATATACAGGAGCTGCTTTGAATGGTAAATTGTGTAAAATGAATTATGATTTGAATGAATTTCTTGAAATTGCAGACAATACATCTCCTGCTTATGATTATGAAGGAAGTCATAATCCTGGAAAAGGGGCTGGTGTTCATTTTTATTTTGGTAGTGAAATGTCGTTAGCATCGAACTCAATCATCAATATTAACATGAATGGTGCAATGATTCAGAATAACAAAACAGAAGGAAAAGGAGGAATGGGTGGAGGATTATATATAGAAAATAGTACAACTACAGCATATGATATTAATGTTAATCTGAATTATGGTACAATCTCGAAAAACGAATCAACGGGAAAAGGCGGTGGAATATATATTTTGAATGAAAATGTGAATTCGTTGAATGATGAGAATTCTGGATATGAATTGACTATCGCACAAAATAAATCGACAACTCAGGGTGGAGGTATTCATATAGAGAATGGAAGTTTTACCATGGTTGGAGGTCATATGTTGAATAATATCTCTAATACTATGGGTGGTGGAATATCCATCAATGGAGGAAACTTTTCTTTGCAACAGGGAAAAATTAATAAAAATGAATCTCCGGTGGCAGGCGGTATCTATATGGATGGTGGCGAATTCACTATGGAAGATGGAGAGATAGAGGGAAATATGGCGACTACAGGTAATGGCGGAGGACTTTATATTGAAAATGCTGGTAGTTTTGAGATGAAAAACGGAACAATCAGTGGGAATACAGCCAAGGCTAATGGTGGAGGTATCTGTATGTTAGATGGTGAAGTTACTATTACTGATGGTTCTATTCAAGGAAACTCCAGTCAGGCATACGGTGGTGGCCTTTATGTGTACAATTCTGATGCAGGAACAACCAATACGGCATCTTTCAGTGGTGGAATTATTTTGCAGAACAGTGCAACATACGGTGGTGGTGCTTGTGTGGATGGAAATATAGAATTGGCGATTACTAAAATTCAGATTGACCAGAATACAGCGATTAATGGTGGTGGAATTTGCCTGTTGAACAATGCTGCGATGAATTTCGGTGAAGGTCTGATACGAAACAATACGGCAAAGGCTAAAACGGATGGCGAATCGTTTGGGACGGCCAAAGGTGCCATGATTGACAAATTGCATGGTGTGGGTGGCGGCATCTATCTGAATGATAATACCAGTTTGACTTTTAACTCTCCTGAAACCATGGGTCTCTATGGAAATAAGGCGGACAATGCTGCCGATGATGTTTTTGCCAGCGGTCAAGGAACAAAGGTGACATTGCCTAAGGTAATCTATATGAATCTGACGGGTTATTCTGCTGCTAATGGAAATCTATTTTGGGTAGAGGATTATGTTGCGGGTGATACGGAATACAGTGAAGGAACGTATATAAATAATGATAAAGATTACGTGGCAAAAAGATATCGGGTTGCATTGGCCAATTCTGAACAGGTCTATACGGTTGAGGACGGAAATTTTGATAATAAATATTTGTGTCTGACATTAGGATTCCGTGTCCTCTATGCCATCATTAAAAAAGTTGGTTTGCGAGAGGGCGAAAGTGCCATATTTGTAGTCTCCAAGAAGAAAGAAGATGGAGAGTATTCAACGTATGCAACAATTTTGTTTAAAGGGGAAACAGGCAAAGCGGAATTGAGTAAGGAAATTACCATCTCGGCAGGTACCTGGCAGGTTGAAGAAACAGATTGGAGTTGGGGATACAAGATGAAAGCAGGTAGTAGTAAAGTTATTGTAAAAGAAAATATAGAGAAGGATGGTGAGATATTTGAATTTGAGAATGAATTTGATGCAACCGGTGATAAGCCTCTAAAATATGATGAAAAGATAAAAGTCAATGTACTGCAGATGTAATGAATATAGAGTACGTACGATGGAGCATTTGTTTGGCTTAGTCGTTTGTTGCACCGTTGGGGCATGGGTGCTCAATGCCTGTACCCCCACCGATGATGCTATGGGTCTGCCCGAAGCGTCGGAGGAGGTGATTGCTTTGCAGCCTGTGCTTGTGGAACAGACTCGTGTACAGTTGTTTGAACCGGGTACAAACAATAACTTCTATGATACGGGTAAAGGGGGAGGCGAGTTTAACGTGAATGCCTATTACGACGGTACGGAATT
The DNA here is from genome assembly GCA_017521285.1 of Bacteroidaceae bacterium. Lineage (GTDB taxonomy): Bacteria > Bacteroidota > Bacteroidia > Bacteroidales > Bacteroidaceae > Phocaeicola_A. The sequence continues at coordinate 52,464 of JAFXDG010000027.1, forward strand.
GAAGTACATCAGCAATGGACGTGTATGGTATCGTGAAGAGGACAAGAATTGGATAAATTTGGCTGAGAACGGTGGGGTGACAGATTACTATTGGCCTAATGTAGGTGCGCTCAACTTCTTTGCCTATATGCCGAGCACAAAGTTTATGGCCGAACATACGGATAAGAAAACGTATGTGACTGTCGGAGGATATACCCATGCCAATGGCCAACAGTTCTCATGCAGTTTGCCCAACAGCAATGCCGATTATGACAATATGCAGGAGTTCATCTATGCATACACACCGGGGGAAAAGAAGAAGTCCGAGAAGGTAAAGCTGACGTTTGTTCATCCCTTTTCCTTGGTTTGCTTCCAGTTAGGTTCCGGCTCTTATCGTATGACGGTTAATAGCATTACGTTCGGAAATATTTATCAGAACGGAACCTTCTCTACTGGGCAAACGGGTACGGCTGGGGGTATCGGTACGTGGACACCCACGGGGACAGGAAATACTTATACAGCCACTATCAACAAGCGAATCCCTGTGGATGTGAACTACAATACGATTTTTGGCGGACCGTTTATTGTGATGCCGCAGGATTTGAAGTCTGTTAGTCTGGCAATGAATTTTCAAAGGGCAGACGTGGAGTCTGGAAGTGGAATAGAAGAAAAAACTGTAGAGTCTTTGGCAACAATCGATATTCCCAAGTGGGAGCCGGGTAAGCGGTACACTTATACTCTTATGCACGGAGACAATAATGAAGAGATTTACTTCAATGTGAAGGTTGTGGATTGGGATGTTGTGGATTATAGAAACGAAATAGATGTGGAGTAAGCTGATGAAAAAAAGAAGATGTCACATAGCAGTATTGTATGCCGTTGTATGCACCGCTTTGTTATTCTCTTGCAAAGACGACAAGGTGGATGCGGATGTCTTTGCCGACCGCTGCATCTATTTGCGGGCAACAGTGGAGAGTGCAGAAGCGACTACCCGGTTGCCTTTCCCCGTTGATTACCAACCCAACAGAGAACGCCCGCTTGATGTAGCTATATGGGCATCGACGACTCAGAATAAGTTTACTCACACAGATGGAGCCAATGGAAAGAACGGTACCGTTGCCCTCCACACGAGTGCTCATTTTACTAATAGCAAAGAGCAGTTGCTGGATGATGCGGTTTATCCCAAAGCATCAAATGCAGCAGAAAATGCCGTTTATTTCATAGGATTGCATCCGAAAACCGGATGGAGTACTACAGATGGAGCCCAAGCTACACATGCATCTGCCATCGACGGAAAGACCGATGTGATGTTTGCTCCGCAGATTTCGGGAAGATACGGAGGGAATACTACGGGTGACAAATGGCCGACATTTGAATTTCATCATCTTCTCACCTGGTTGCGCATCCAGATGGTAGCCGAGAATGAAGAGGTCAGAGATGCGTGGGGCAAAGTAACGGACCTGACCATCAAATCTCTTAGGGGTGTCAATATTGATTTGAGTGAAGAATATAATTCTGCAACATGTGTCACGTTTACGGGGGAGGAAACGGACTTGAGTTTCTATCAGACGGAAACGGATGAAGTTTTCCCATCCTCTGAAGGTTATGAATTGAAAGCCCCGTATGATGCTGATGCTAAATGGGAAGACTATATCGAAGAGGTGGCATACGTGCTCTGTGCCCCAGTGGATGCAACTGAAAAGGATACAGAGACCGGGAATAAGACAACGGAATACACCCTTCATGTCGAGACAGAGAAGCGCAATGTGAATGTGAACGTGGATTTGATGGAGAGCGCGGGTAAGCACTTTACCGGCCCGACCATGAACAAGCAGTTCACTTTGTTGCTGAAGTTCAAGATGGGTGACAACATTTCAATCATGGCTCTGCCCACAGATTGGCAGACAGGCGGAATCAGTAGTGGTGAATTAGAGGAGACAGAATGAAGATGAAAAGAAAATTATACCTTATTATATATGTGGCCGTCTGTGCTGTTGTATGGGCAGCCTGTACGGACGAACGGACAGAGGCGTATGCCGGTGATGACGCTTGCATTCGTCTGGGGGCTTCGGTGGTCGGCATCGAATCTGCCACACGTGTTGCATCTGCATCGGTATATGAAGGTTCCTCTCCCTCATCGGATCGTCCTTTTGAGGCTGATGTCTGCTTTTCCAATACAAATGGTGAGTATGGAACTGACGGAGTGGAACCCACTTATGTACCGTGTCGTACACAGATGACGTTTGATGGCTCGTTGGTATATGCCAAAACTTCCGATGGTGCTAACTTGAAGTATGCAACTACGGGAGACAATCCTCCTTCTGTCTATTGCGTAGGCTTTTATCCACAAGACAAATGGACGATTGCTGTTGACAAAAAAAGTGCCACAGCCGCTATTGACGGCAGTACCGATCTGATGTTTGCCTCTCAGCAAACCGGTTCATGGAGCAATCCGTTGAAGGAACTGCCATTCAACCACATGCTTGCTTGGCTGAAGGTCTGCATCTGTGCCACATCGCAAGAGGCTCCTGCCGCATGGGGAGAAATACAGAGCATTTCAATCAATAGTGCAGACGGCCTCAGCGTAAACTTAGGGACAGGGACGGTAACATATAATACTTCAACCTCTGATATTGTGGCTGTAGAGAATAAGACATTGCACACCACTATGCAAGAGGTCGGTTCGGTGCTGTGTGCTCCGGCAACGGAATATACGCTGACAATTGTGACGGCCAATGCTGGAACACGGACAAAAAAACTGCAACTTACCGATTGGGAGGGAAATAATATTGCAAAGGAAGAAGATGTGAAGGGCAAACTCTTTATCCTGTCGCTTTACTTCAATGAGTTCGATGTGGTGGAAGGTGTATGCACCCTGAATGCATGGAACAATCAGGATGAGGATTTGTATCTGGATAGACCTGCAACTCCTTAACTGTGGTAATGATTATATATTGTAAGTAATAACATAATGCCAATTGACAGGAATATACATAAGAAGAATGGTTTCATCATAGTACTAATGGCTGTGATGGGGATGTTTACAAGTTGTACGGATGACACGGGCATCGAGGCTCCGCGTCCGTCGGATGTCATTTGCTTCTCGGCCAGCCTGGGAAACGATTCGCCTACGGTCTCTACGCGCAGCACAGCTGGTCACCTCAGCATTGTGGAAGAGGAATGGCGGTTGGAGGGACAGCCAGCAGATACAGCCCGTACCCGCGCCACACTGACCACTTCGTTGGAGGGGGAGGCTGGTGTGATTGCATACACCGATGGAGGCTCTGTTATCGGTGAATTGAATAACAGGTCATTCTCTTTCAGTAGCGATGAGCTGACTTCAACGGACAGCCCTGTCTATTGGAAGGATATTGTGACCGGACTTGCTTCGATGGATGTGTATGCCTACGCGCCTTACGAGTTGAAGGAGACAATCAAAGGAAAATCATTCACATACACCATACCCGATGCGGTAGCTGACCAACGGGACATCATCGTCGCCAAAAGCACGGTGGCAAACAGTGGCTTCCGCAAGACCATCCCCCTGACCTTTACCCACGCCTTGACAGCTGTCCGCTTCAGATACGGTTCGGATATTACTGCCGGCGATGTAGAGTCCATCACCCTAAGTGGTGTTCACAATAGTGGAAGCTACACCATCGGTGAAGGGTGGAGCGGGCAGTCTCATTCGGAAGATGTATCTTACACCGTTACGGCCGGTGAGCTTCTGATGCTGATGCCGCAGACATTGCCCGATGATGCAAAGGTGACACTGACGTTTAAAGACAACACAACTCCTGCCATCAGTGCCAGTCTGAAAGGTCAGAAGTGGGAAGAAGGCAAGTTGGTTACCTATACGTTGCATAAGAGCACCCAACCGGGGTATATCTATTTGGACTTGGCGGCCGGGAATGTGACAATCAATGCAACGACTTATTCGGGAGCGAGATATGAAAAGACAGGTGAAGAGAGTCTTGTGTTAGTCACAAAAACAAATGCATCATACAAAGCCAGTGAAGACGTTGTTTTCTATGTCTATCAATCTACCGAAACCACCCGAAAGGCAGGAAAGGGTATCATACAAGATGGGAAATTTATATCTCCGGGTTATGACCAAGTTAAGCATGAGACCCAACTTTGGCGTGATTACATTACAAACAACACAGATGTGGATGCTGTCATTGAAAATTGGGTGACAGATGCAGGGACTGCGGGAAGAAAGGGTACAACGAATCGTATCCAGGTGAATGCAGCCGCCAACACTTCATATAAACTGATAATTGATGATGTATATTCTACTTTTCAAACACAAAGTCAAAGTAGGAAAGATGGGGGGATAGCGTTTGAGCCTGAAACTCTAAACAAATGTACCTTGACTGTTAATACAATCGGCGACAGTCGTTTAGGGAATATTCATTATTATAATAAAACAAATAATGGTTCTAAACTGATTTTTGAAGGTGAAGGTTCTCTGACTGTAGCTGATGTAAATAACAATAAACAGAAGTGCAGTGACGGGCTTTATAATGGTACAGGTTATTATAGTAATCATTATTGTTCTGCCATAGGGGGAAATGATGATGGTATACGTGAAGTATGCTATGGAATTATTATCAATAGTGGTGTCTTATTTGCTGGTTCTACAGTTGCTGAGAATTGTAGCGCCATCGGCGGAGGAGGAAACGGCCTTGGTGAAGTGACAATCAATGGTGGTGTAGTCACAGCAGTTGCTGCTACTACAGGTACTGCCATTGGTGGAGGCATTGGATTCAGTTCCTTAGGAGGTAAAGGTATTGTTACAATCACTGGTGGTAATGTATATGCATATAATTTAGACAACAAGAGAGGAATTCCAAGTTCTGCTATTGGTGGTGCAGGTTCAAGTTCCAGTGACGGAACAGAAGGAACGGTCAATATCTCTGGCGGGTATGTTTATGCTTATTCCGCTTTAGGAACAGCTATAGGGGGAGGTAGTAGCAGAACCCTTAAAGGGGGTGATGCCGAGGTTAATATAACTGGTGGTACAGTCATTGCTAAAAGTGGAAAGGGTGCAGGTATCGGTGGTGGTAGTGCTTGTACTGGAGGTAATGCTTCTGCAAAATATAATGGTGGAACGGCTACAATAACCATTAGCGGTGATCCCATTATTCGTACCGGCTCTGTGGGTGGTGGCAGTACGGGTGCAGGAAATGGAAAAATCGGTTCCGCTAATATTACCATTGGAGGCGGAGATATTCAAGCGCAATTTATTTTGGCAGCCGGTGCTAAAGCTGATCCTGAATTTACCATGACAGGTGGTACAATTCGTAATAGTAGCACAGCCGATACAGTGTATTTGCATGTACAAAAACAAGGTGGAGCCGTCTGGCTGGAAGACGGGAAATGTAAAATCAGTGGTGGAACCATTGAAAACTGTACGGCCACAGAAGGTGGAGCTGTCTATATTGCGGGAATCGATAATCCGACTTTCACTATGATAGGAGGCACCATTAGCAATTGTACTTCTAAAGCAGGCAATGGTGGAGCCGTCTATTTGGAAGGAGGAACCGTGACATTGAGCGGTGGAATCATTCGTGATAATCTTGCACAAGGTGGTAACGGTGGCGGAATCTATATCAAAGAAGGTAGCTTTAAGATGGACGGAATAGACGCGCTCATTACAAATAATTCTGCCATACTCCGAGGTGGTAAAGGTGGTGACGGTGGCGGACTGTACGTTACCTCTGAAGAAAAAGATGTAACGGTGGATATCCTTTCTGGAACTATTACCCAAAACTCCTCTGACCATTGGGGTGGTGGTGTGTGCGTGGATATGTCGGGCACCGAGCAGGCGGCTAAGGTTACTGTAGGTACAAGCGGGGAAACAGACCCGGCTATTTCAGGAAACCATACCTTATTGAGTGGCGGCGGCTTCTATGTAAGTGGAAAAAAGGCCAACATCATCATTAATGGCGGAAACATTGACGGGAACAGCACTTCTGCATACGTGCCTAATGTGAATGTGGCCAACGAGGGTGGTATGGTGACGTTGAATGGAGGAAATGTATCGCACAAAGTAGTGACATTCTATGCAAACGATGGCACAGATACTTCAAAGACTCAGAAAATCGTAACGGCCACCAATAGCCTGTTGGTAGCCCCTGAATTTGGACGTACCGGTTACAGATTGGCTGGTTGGAACACCCGTGCCGATGGCAGAGGAGCATCATATACCGATGGGCAGACCATGAACATTACGGCTGACCTCACACTGTATGCCCAGTGGGAATTACAATAATAATGAAAGACATTGAACATTACCATTCTTTCAATCGAACGAATGGTAATCTTTGGTTTAAAACAATACGGACGTTAACCGCTGAAGATTTGAATCTTTCGCGCTTAACGTCCGTATGTTAAAACACAAGGGATAGGTCCTTATTCCATCTCGCGGGCAATAGCTTCAGCCACAGCGACAAACTCTTCGGGGGTAAGCTGTTGCTTGGGGTTGGTGAAAATCATGTCTTTCTCTTGGTTGATGGGGATAAGATGGATGTGGGCGTGGGGAACTTCCATACCCATGACGGCTACACCTACTTTCTTGCACTGGAAGGCGCGGCGGATGGCACCGGCTACTTGCTTGGCAAAGAGGTGCATGGCGGCCAGTTCTTCATCCTCAAGGTCGAAGATGTAATCCACTTCGCGCTTGGGGATAACCAATGTGTGACCCTTCTGTACGGGGTTGATGTCGAGGAAAGCATAGAAGCGTTCGTTCTCTGCTACCTTGTAGCTGGGGATTTCGCCCGCTACGATTTTGCTGAATATGGTTGCCATGATGGTGAATCAAAATGAAATGTTTACAATCTCTAATGTAATCTTTCCTTGCGGGATAGTGATTTCGGCCACATCGCCAACCTTCTTGCCAAGCAGACCTTGGGCAATGGGGGTATTGACAGAAATTTTACCCTCACGCAAGTTGGCTTCGCTTTCCGATACGATGGTATAGACCATCTTCATGCCGTTCTTCACGTTCTTCATCTCTACTTTAGAGAGAATCTGCACGGTGCTGGTGTCCAGTTTTGATGTGTCGATAATCTTCGCTTCGCTGATGATGGCCTTCAAGTTGTTGATCTTCATCTCCAGCATACCTTGTGCTTCCTTGGCGGCATCGTACTCTGAATTTTCAGACAAGTCGCCTTTGTCGCGTGCCTCAGCAATCTGACGTGAGATTTCGGGACGCTGCACGGTTTCCATTTCTCTTAGTTCGGCTACCAGCTTGTTGTAGCCCTCTTCTGACATATAAGCCATTTCTTTTCCTCCTATATTTTTTTAGTTTGTTACTATTTAAGGTAATAATCTCTGCCCGTCCAGATACTTCATGTCAGGCGCTTAGGACATAACAAAAAAGAATTCCGACATTGTTCGTGTCGGAACCCCTTTCCTTATATTCTTCGGCAAAGGTAAGGCTTAAAAACGATATGCGCAAACTTTTAGCCTTTTTTTTGTGTTTCAGGTACAGTGGCACAGAATTTTGCGTACCTTTGCACGCGAGTAAACTTGAAAAGAAATATGGCTACCGTAATTTATCCTTCACCGATATTCGGCCCTGTACATAGTCGCCGGTTGGGCGTTTCATTAGGCATCAATCTGTTGCCTGCTGATGGGAAAGTGTGTACGTTTGACTGTATTTATTGTGAATGTGGATTCAATGCCCAATGCCGGCCCAAGTTGCCATTGCCTACACGCGAGGAGGTGCGGCAGGCTTTAGAAACTCGTTTGCAGCAGATGCAGACAGAGGGACCAGTGCCCGATGTGTTGACTTTTGCCGGGAACGGTGAACCGACAGCACATCCGCATTTCCCTGAAATCATAGATGACACCTTGGAGTTGCGCAACCGCTATTTCCCAAAAGCCAAGGTAAGTGTACTGAGCAATTCTACACAGGTAATTCAGCCGGCTATCCGTCAGGCATTGATGCGAGTGGATAATGCAATTATGAAATTGGATACGGTGGATGCCGACTACATCCGTCTGTTGGATCGTCCTACGGGACATTATGACGTGGATAAGATTGTTGACGCTCTGAAAATGATGCAAGGACGATTGGTGATACAGACCATGTTCCTGAAGGGACGTTCTGCACAGGGACACGATATGGATAATACGACTGACCATTATGTGCTTCCGTGGATTGCTGCGGTGAGGGAGATAGCTCCAAGGCAAGTGATGATTTATACTATAGACCGTGAGACACCTGACCAGAATCTGCAAAAGGCCACGCCTGCAGAATTGGACCGCATTGTAAAGATGTTGGAGAAAGAGGGCATTGCTGCTACTGCCTCGTATTGATAAGATAAATTTTAAGGCGCGGATTTCGTGGATTACACGGATAAATTGGGTCTAAGGCCTAAGGTCTAAAGTCAAAGGTCAAAGAACTACGAGTGAGTATAAATATAAATCCGTGTAATCCGCGAAATCCGCGCCTAAAATTTATCTTGTAAATGCTGTTTTTACTCTGCTTTGATTGTAATCTTCCCGCTCTTTACGCCCTTGGCTGAGGCGGTGAGCGTGATGTCGCCTGCCGTTTCGCCTGCTTGTACGATGGCAGTGAGCTGTCCGCTGAAAGCCTTCATGCGGGGCAAGTGGAACTGCTGCAGGTTGGTGGGGTCACCATTGGCTGTGGCACGGAACGAGCCTGCACCCTTTACGCTGAACTTCACTTCGCGTTCATCTACAGGGCAGAGGTTGCCATCCTTATCTACCACACGCACGGTCACGTAAGCCAAATCCTTGCCATCGGCCTTGATGTTCGCATGGCGGGTAACGAGCTCCAAGTGGTGGGGTTTACCGGCTGTGCGCAATACCTTCTCGTCAGCCTTGCGTCCCTGTTTGTCGTAGGCCACTACACGCACTTCACCCGGTTGATAGATAGCATCCATCCACATCAGTCGGTAGCGCTTCAACACTTCGGGGTCGTAAATCTTACCTTTGGCAATGGGCGCATCGGTCACCTTGCGCTGGCGGCCATAGCTCTTGCCATTGATGAAGAGTTCGGCTTCGGGATAGTCGGTATAGACAAATACGGGCACTGTGTCACCCTCGTGTCCTTGCCAGTTCCAATGGGGCAGGATGTGCAAGGTGTGTTCATTCTTGTTCCAGATACTCTTGTAGAGGTAGTAACGGTCTTTAGGAATGCTGGCCAAGTCGATGATACCGAACATGGAACTGTGGTTGGGCCATGCATCGGTGTCGTAGGGAGAAGGTTCGCCCAAGTAGTCGAAACCAGTCCAAACGAACTGTCCCATGGTCCATTCGTAATCGTCAGCCAAGGCAAAATCCACATCGGGCACATTACTCCAGCTGCAATATTCCACATCGTAACCGCTGCACTGGTTGTCATCGTAGAGAGCCTGCGGCTTCAACCCTACAGGGAGTTTATAGACACCGCGTGAACTGACGGTAGAGGCAGTCTCGCTACCCAACACTACACCTTGGGGCAGTTTCTCGTATCCCTCCAGATAGCGCCAAGTGCGGTAGTTGAGTCCCACCACATCGAGTACGGCGGCAAAACCATTCTTCAGTACGCATGACACTTGGTCCATGCCGCAGGTAACAGGACGCGTAGGGTCTTCGCGATGGCAGATGTTCTGCAAGAAAGTGGCCACCTGTGCACCTTGTGCACTGCACTGTGTAGGCACTTCGTTTCCGATGCTCCACATCACGACACTGGCATTGTTGCGGAAGTTGTGAAGCATGTTCATCATATCTTTTTCAGCCCATTCGTTGAAGAAACGATGATAGCCGTTGGCACACTTGGCACGGTCCCATTCATCGAAGGGTTCTACCATCATCATCAGTCCCATTTCGTCGCACAAACGCACGAGTTCGGGAGCAGGCATGTTGTGCGAAGTGCGGATGGCATCGCATCCCATCTCTTTCAACAATTCCAATTGGTGGCGGAGTGCCTTTTCGTTGATGGCTGCCCCGAGAGGACCCAAGTCGTGGTGGTTGCAGACACCCTGGAACTTGCGGCGTTCACCGTTGAGGTAGAATCCACGCTCGGCCACCACCTCTACGGTGCGGAATCCGAAGCGGGTTTCGTAACGGTCAACCTCCTTATTGCCTACGCTTACGGTAGTCACTGCCGTATAAAGAGAAGGACTTTCGGGACTCCACAGGGCGGGATTCTCCACCAGCATGTTCTGGTCAATCTTCTCCAAACTGCTACCAGCCTTCAGGGTAGTGGTCTTTTCACCAACCTGTTCCTTCACCTTATTATATATAGTGGTCTTCACCGTCAGGTCTTCACCCTTTGCCGTATTCACGTTGGTACGCAAGCGTACGGTGGCAAATTCCTTCTCCACGTGCGGAGTGGTGACATGAGTTCCCCACACAGGAATGTGAGTCTTATTGGTAGTGATAAGGTGCACGTTGCGATAGAGTCCGGCACCGGGATACCAGCGCGATGACTGCTCGCGGTTCTCCAACCGTACAGCCAATAGATTGGCCTGTCCATCAGCATTCAGCAAATCTGTCACATCTACGTGGAAAGCGTTGTAGCCGTAGGGCCAGAAGATGGCCTCTTTTCCATTTACATAGACACGGGCTTCGCTCATGGCACCGTCGAACAGCAGAGTTACCCGCTGGTTCTTCTTATCGAAGTTGGGCACGTTGAAGCGGGTGCGATACCATCCTGTGCCAATGTAAGGCAATCCGCCTGAACGACCTGTTTTCCAGGTCGCAATCTTTTCTCCGTTTTGTGTCACAGCCACTTTCTGCAAGTCATATTTGCGGTCGAAAGGACCGTAAATGGCCCAATCGTGAGGAACAGTAACGTTCTCCCATTTGGCATCGTTGTATTCAGCCTTCATGGCTTCGGTTTCATCTTGGTGGATAAATTTCCATCCGTTCTCCAGCAGCACTTCGGTGCGCTGTGCTCCGGCGGGGAGCAGGTGGCAGGCAAGCAACACTGCCGCAATTAGTAGTTTTTTCATTTTATAGTTTTTTGGTATAGTTCTTATTTTATAATGGCTCTGATGATGAACCAAAGGTGTTGGGCAAGGGTGGGCAACACACCGTAGTGGCGGCACATCAGGCGGAAACGTTCGATGAGTGAGGCCCGGTGGTTGCGGGTGGTCATGCCCTCTTGCAGATAGTCGGCTACGGTGAAGGGCAGGTGCACGAGATTGTCTGTCTGCTTCATCACGCGGATGCACCAGTCGAAGTCGGCCGAGAAACGGAAGGTGGTGTCATACTCCGGGCAAAGGTCGCGTCGGGCATAGAAGGCCTGGTGGCAGACAAGCATTCCCTGCTTGAAACTCTTCCAGGTCAACTGTTCGGGCGGGCTGAGACGGCGTGGGTGCAGGAAGTTTCCTTCATCATCAACAATGTTGGTGTGGCCGTAGAGGACACCGGGCAGGCCCCCTCCATCTCCCCCAAAGGGGGAGGGTTCCGACATTGTCCCCTCCCTTTTGGGGAGGGTCAGGGAGAGGCTTATCTTTGTCAACGTATCCGCCCCATGCAGTTTGTCGCCCGCATTGAGGAAGCAGACGTAGTCGCCCGTGGCCAAGCGGAGTCCTTTGTTCATGGCATCGTAAAGGCCGCGGTCAGGTTCGCTCACCACTTTGGCAAGGTGGGGATAATTCTTGGCTATCTCTACGGTTCGGTCTTTCGATGCACCGTCGATAAGGATATGCTCGATGTGCGGATAGCTCTGCTCTGCCACGCTCCGCAGGGTACGCTCCAATGTGGCTTCGGCATTGTAGGTGACGGTGATGAGGGTAAACTTAATCATGCTTCTTCGTCAGTGCTTCTTCATATAGGTGAATGTATTGTTTTGCGACGTTGTCCTCACCATAGGCGATGATGGCCTTTTGGCGTGCTTGTTTGCCGAGAGCTTCTGTATCGGCTTCGTTCAATATCCAATGGATACCGTGGGCGAAATCTTCTGCGTTTCGATATTCGGCCACATAGCCGTTTTCGAGATGACTAATCATCTCGGGGATGCCTCCAATGCGGAATCCTACACAGGGCGTTCCACAAGCCATTGATTCGGCGATGGTATTAGGCAGATTGTCTTCCAAAGAGGGAATTGCAAATAAATCTACGGCATTATAGACTTTTACCATTTGTTGTTCTCCTTTAATATATCCCAGTCTATAAATGGGAAAAGGAAAGAGAGTCCTTAAATCATCAATATTACTTCCAAAAACTGCTATACCTATTTGCGTCGCTAATTTAGGATATTTTTCTTTTAATAGATAACAGGCTTCTTTGAAATAATTAAAGCCTTTACGTTTGTCGGTGACTTTTGCTGCTCCAAATAGAATCAAACGCTTGTCGATAGGTAAACCCAATTCTTTTCGACACTCTTCTTTGGATATAGGATGAAATAGTGAAGTATTAAGTGTATTATTTATGGAACACACGTCGTGTCCTTTAGTTAATAAACTTTGTTGTGCTAATTTTTCAATCCAATGACTGCACCCTACAAAATGAATATGTCCTTTACTATACACCTGCTGTTTTTTTAAGAATACTTTATGCGAAAGGTCCTTATCTTTAGGGAAACAGAGCAACCAGCACTGACCACACTCGTCGTGAAATCCTTTGCACTCGCGGGCGTAGTGGCAAATGCCGGTACAAGGCCACATGTCGTGCAGTGTCCACACCACGGGCTTGCCCGAGGCCAGTATCTTCTGAAGCCCCTTCAGCGACAGCATCCCCTGATTTACCCAATGCAGGTGGATGATGTCCGCTTCGCGGAACTCCGGCAAGCGGGTAATGTCGGTGCCACTGTTGGCAATGGAGACGGCAAAGAGGTCCTTCCGACGGAAACCATTCTCCCACCAGATGACAAACCGCTCCCACAGGAAGTTCCACCGCAACCGCCACGAAGCGGGCAGGGGCACGGTAGTGATATGGTCGGTCTGTTTGTCGCGCACCAGCATTTTGGCCTTCACCCCGTGGTTGTTCAAGGCTTCGGTCAGCCGATTGGCTGCCACGGCAGCGCCACCGGTACGCTCGGATGTATTGACAATGAGAACTCTCATGGTAGTATGCTTCAGTTGTTTGGCTGCGAAGATAGGAAAAAATATGCTTTCAGCCACTATCTTTTCACAGATTTCTGCTGAAACTTAAACAGTAAATCAATTTTGTCGCACAGAAAAAGTGATTTGCCCGTTCATTTAATTGATTTGTGCAAAGAGAAAACTTTAATCACCACTGCTGATTACATAATCATCACTGCTGATTACATGATTAGCACTGCTGATTATATGATTAGCACTGCTGATTAAACTTTTGACTAAAGGCAAACTAAAAAGAGAGCAAGGCAAAATGATTTCAGACTGCTGCATAACAAAAAGTTCCCTTGACACCCCTGCGACAGTGCATCAGATTAATCGAATAACACTGTTTTCTTGTAAAATATGGCCGTTTCCTTTTGCCATTCAACAAGTTTGCAGTATCTTCGCTCCGAAAAACGTGAACCGATGGCAGATAACTATCTGGAAAAGCAATACGAGCAGTATCAGGCACGCAAGGCGGCTTGGGAAAAGGCTAAGCAGCGGCATCCACAGGTGAAGGCCGCTCCGAAGAGCACGGCTCCCTATCAGGAGGTGGAGGATATAGAAACCTTCATCACTCTGGCACAGGAGCGCCAGTTGGCCGGGCGGCATCGTCAGGCACTCTACACGCCTGAAACCCTTTACAAAGGCTACCGTATGGGCGAACCGGACAGTTATGCAGAAAGTTACGACAGCCGTGTCTATCAGCACTATCTGAAGAAGGGCAAGCACTCTGATGACATGCGTGAGACTTTGGCCCGCACGTTGCACGACCATGCCATCACCCATGCCATGAACCGTTTGTTGGAATCTTACGATGAACGACGCATTGTGGGCATCATGGGTGGACACGGATTACTGCGTACCGATGAAGCCTATCGTCAGATAGTGCGTATCAGCAAGCGGCTCACCGAAATGGATTTCCTGCTCATTAGTGGTGGCGGACCGGGTGCCATGGAGGCCACCCACTTGGGGGCTTGGATGGCCGGACGTACACAGGAGGAGGTGGACGAGGCATTGCGGATACTTGAAAAGGCTCCTTCGTTCAACGACCGTGAATGGTTGGACACCGCTTTTCAGGTATGTGCCCATTTCTCGCAGGAACATTACATAAGTCTGGGTGTACCCACTTGGCTCTATGGCCATGAACCGGCCACTCCCTTTGCTACCCACATAGCCAAATATTTCGAAAACGCTTTGCGCGAAGATGGTCTGCTGACTATTGCCAAAGGGGGACTCATCTACTCGCCCGGCAGTGCGGGCACTCTGCAGGAAATCTTTCAAGAGGCCGTGCAGAACCATTACCTCAGCTTCGGCTATGCCAGCCCCATGATATTCCTTGGGGTTGATTATTGGACAGATGAGATGCCCATCTTCCGCCTGCTGGAACATCTGGTGGAAAAAGGGAAATACAAGAACCTGTTGCTTACCCTTACCGACGACGAAAACCGCATTGTGGATACGCTGGAGCGCTTTGCGGGAGAGGACCAGAACTATAAGGAAAAAGAGTAAATAAAAACCTATTACCCAAATAACCTATGAAACTTAAAAACATCCTTTTGACCTCTGTGCTGGCATTGGCAACTGCCGCTCCGGCACTGGCACAATCGAAAACCTGGACTGCCGATAACGGCAACGGTACGTTTACCAATCCCCTGTTCTATGATGAGTTTTCCGACCCCGATATCATCCGTGTGGGCGATGACTATTATTTGGCTGGTACGACTATGCACACCGTGCCCGGCCTCGTCATTCTCCACTCCAAGGACTTGGTCAACTGGGAAAATGTGAGCTACTGCTTCGACCGTTACACGTTCGATGACCCGGCTTTCAGCCTGAAGGATGGCAAGGAAATATATGGCCAAGGTATCTGGGCGCCCTGTATCCGTCATCACAACGGAACTTTCTATCTTTACTCCAATGTGAACGGTAAGGGATTGCAATGCTTTACCAGCCAGGACATCCGCGGTCCGTGGAAACATCACAATATGGAGGGACGTATCTATGACTTGAGCGTCCTTTTCGACGATGATGGCAAAATCTATGCCATCCACGGCTACGGCACCGTGATGTGTACCGAATTGAAGCCTGACATGAGCGGTCCCATTGAAGGAACTGAGCGTGTCATTATCGAAGAGGGCAACGTGGTGGGTGAAGGACACCATGTATATAAGGTGAATGGCATGTATTACATCCTCAGTGCTGACTATGCCCCCAACGGTAAGATGACTTGCGCCCGCGCCAAACACATCCATGGTCCTTACGAGGTGTGTGTGGTGAGTGCCAGCGAAACTTACGGCTACCATCCTGGACACATGACCCAGTTCCGCGGGCGCATTCCCAACGATGGTGACCCTATACAGATAACTCCGCCCGACAAGAATGCCGTAGCTTGCACCAACATTCATCAGGGAGGTATGGTGCAACTGCCCAATGGCGAATGGTGGGCAGTGTCGATGCTCGACTTTCACAGCATTGGCCGTACCGTGGGCCTCAGCCCTATTACATGGATTGACGGCTGGCCTTATTTTGGACTCGAAGGAAATCCTGGACGCTCGCCCCGCACATGGCTGAAACCTAATACGGGAGCCAACGTGGAGCCGCACGGTCCCTACGAACGCAACGAGAATTTCGACGGACGTACCCTTGGCCGTGTTTGGCAATGGAACCATAACCCCGACGACAAGATGTGGAGCCTGAAGAAAGGGGCTTTGCGCCTGAATACCATGCCGGCACCACAATTGATGTGGGCACGCAATACGCTGACCCAGCGTGTCATTGGCCCCACTTCAACCACTACCGTAGAGTTGAACGTCGCCCACCTGAAGGATGGCGATGTGGCCGGATTGGGTAACATCAATGTTCCCTGCTCATGGGCGGGTATTGTGAAGGACGGAAAAGCTACCACCTTGCGATGGTTCGACCAATACAAGAACGATACCATTGATATGCCTGTCAGCTTGAAGGATGGCCGCATCTGGCTCCGCTTTGAAGGTGATTTCGACAACGACCGTGGCCACTACGCCTACTCGCTTGATGGTGCAGACTTCTACCCCCTTGGTAAAGACATTCTGCTGGGCTACCAGCTCATCACCTTCCAAGGTTCGCGCATGTCGCTTTTCGCTTTCAATACAAAGGGACGCAACGGAGGTTATGCCTTGTTCGACAACTTCACAGTGGAAGAGCCGCAAGCCGACCGCAGTGGCAACATTCCCTTTGGAAAGACTGTACGCTTGGTGAACTTGGCAACTGACCGTCCCATGGTGGCAACCCGCCACGGACATCTCTATGACAGTCGCCCCAATGACAAGGGGGCAGCAGCGCAGTTCCGTGTCATTGACAAGGGACAGGGACAAGTGGTGTTGCAGAATGTGGATGGCCGCTATGTGTTCATTGCCGGACAGGGACTGATGTCTGATGTGCGTCTGACTAAGGACGAGAGCAAAGCCGAGCGCTTCATGTGGCAGGATTTGTTGCAGAACGAATGTATGTTGCTTTCCATGAACAAGCACCTTTATGTGGGTAAAGACCCGTTGAACGGTAATCCATACAGCTGTGATTTCAAGGGAGCCGACCCTGCCCGCAAGAACGGTGCCGTGTTCCGTTGGGAAGAGATTAAGTAATGTGTCAATAAGAAAAGAACAAGTTGAAGACATTTGAAGAATTGGGCGTATGCGAACCTATACGCCGTGCGATAGAAGAACTGGGGTATGAAAGCCCCATGCCCGTGCAGGAAGAGGTGATTCCCTATCTGTTGGGCAATGGTAACGATGTGGTGGCGTTGGCCCAAACAGGTACGGGAAAGACAGCCGCTTTCGGCTTGCCCTTGTTGCAGAAGATAGAAGTGGAACGGGTAGAGCCGCAGGCCCTCATTCTGTGTCCCACCCGCGAACTGTGCTTGCAGATAGCGGGTGACTTGAACGACTATTCCAAATACATGGAGGGATTGCACGTCCTGCCCGTGTATGGAGGCTCGTCCATCGAGAGCCAGATACGCTCCTTGCGACGGGGAGTACACATCATCGTGGCCACTCCCGGCCGCTTGATTGACCTGATGGAACGCGGAGTGGTAAGTCTGGCTACTATCGAAAACGTGGTGATGGACGAGGCTGACGAAATGCTGAACATGGGATTTACCGACAGCATCAATGCCATCCTTGCTGATGTGCCCGAGAATCGGAATACCCTGCTCTTTTCGGCTACCATGAGTCCCGAAATATCGCGCATCAGCAAAAAGTATCTGCACGATGCCAAGGAGATTGTCATTGGTACGAAGAACGAGGGAAGCAAGAATGTAAACCATGTCTATTACCTCGTTCATGCCAAGGACAAGTATCTGGCCTTGAAACGGGTTGCCGATTATAATCCGAAAATATATGCCATCATTTTCTGCCGTACCCGTTTGGAAACACAGGAAATAGCTGACAAACTGATACAGGACGGCTACAATGCCGATGCCCTGCACGGTGAATTGTCGCAACAGCAGCGCGACCTGACGATGCAGAAATTCCGCCAACGCCGTATCCAACTATTGGTGGCTACTGACGTGGCAGCTCGCGGATTGGATGTGGACGACCTGACACACGTCATCAACTATGGTCTGCCCGACGATACAGAAAGTTACACCCACCGTAGCGGACGAACAGGACGTGCCGGCAAGACAGGAACCAGCATCGCCATCATTCATGTGCGTGAGCGGGGAAAGATGCGCGATATCGAGCGCATCATCGGCAAGAAGTTCCAGAAAGGCGATATTCCCACCGGACAACAGATTTGTGAGAAACAATTGTATAAGGGGATTGACGACATTGAGCGCGTGCAAGTGAACGAAGAGATGATTGCTCCCTTCATGCACGAGGTGTTGCGCAAATTGGAGTGGTTGGAGAAGGAGGACCTTATCAAGCGCATTGTAAGCCGCGAAATGAGCCGCTTTATCGACTACTACAGTAAGATGCCGGAGATAGAGGTGCCCGTGGAACGTTCCCGCAAGGAAGCGGCCGGTCAAACCGAAAAGGGAGGTCGCAAACAAGGCGGCAAAGGCGGACGTAAGGCCGAAGAGGGCTACACCCGCCTGTTCCTGAACTTGGGCAAGATGGACAACTTCTTTGCTGCACAAATCATTGATTTGGTCAACCGCCATGTACAAGGAAAACCGCAGATCGGACGTATTGATTTGATGAAGAATTTCTCGTTCTTCGACGTTGCCGAAGAGGATGCTTCCCGTGTAGTAAAGGCATTGAACCGTGGTGTGAAGGTCGCCGGACGCAAAGTGGTGGTAGAAGTGGCCGACGAAGGGGAAGCTCCAAAGGGAAAAGCCAAACGGACAACCGCTCACGAAGCACGCCAGCAAGCCGAGAAACCTGTAAAAAGAAAGGCGTCGGACAGAGGCAAACAGAATGATTTTGCGGAAACTGACCCCTTTGAGAAATTCCAAAAGAAATCGAAGAAGCAGCAGCAGGAGGCACAAAGTCGCAAACCTTCGCGCGAAGAGCGCGGGTACACCGCTCCGCGAGGGCCAAAGAAGAAGGATGATTGGAAACAGTTCTTCCAACACGATGACCGCCCCTTGCGTGGTGAAGAGCCCGACTTCAACGAAGAGGGATGGGCACGCCGGACGCCGAAAAAGAAATAAAGTAAAAACAAATAAAATAAATCAATTTTCGCAAGTATAAGAAGTTGCAGGAGTTACTTCCCTACGGTCAGTCGAAAATCTCTTCTGATTCTTACACTAAAGTATGGTCAGGAGTTACAGGAGTTCAGACAATAGTTTCGACTATACTTAACATGACGTTCAAAGCTGTTGTCTGTAATTCCTGAGCGAAGCGAAAACTTCTGAACTCCAGAAAGTTGAGCTTGCGAAACTTAAATAAAATAAACGAAAGATGGAAATCAAACAATATATTCAGGAGAATGAAGAGCGGATGTTGGACGAACTGTTCAGCTTGATTCGCATACCCAGTATCAGTGCTCTTCCTCAGCATAAGGAAGATATGGAGCGTTGCGCCCGCCGTTGGTGTGAGTTGTTGTTGCAAGCAGGAGTTCAAAAGGCAGAACTGATGCCTTCGGATGGTAATCCGTTGGTGTATGCCGAATATATAGTGAATCCCGAAGCTCCCACGGTGTTGGTTTATGCCCATTACGACGTGATGCCGGCCGAGCCGTTGGAGCTTTGGCAAAGTGCTCCATTTGAACCCGAAGTGCGCGATGGCCGTATTTGGGCACGTGGCGCTGATGATGACAAGGGACAGGGATTCATTCAGGTGAAAGCCTTTGAATATCTGGTAAAGAAGGGCGAACTGAAGCATAATGTAAAATTCATATTTGAAGGTGAAGAAGAGATTGGTTCACCCAGTTTGGGCGCTTTTCTCGAAAAACATCGCGAATTGCTGAAAGCAGATATCATTCTGGTTTCTGATACATCAATGTTAGGCGCCGATTTGCCTTCGCTGACTACCGGTTTGCGTGGTTTGGCTTATTGGGAGGTGGAAGTGACAGGACCTAACCGTGACCTGCATTCAGGACACTTTGGTGGTGCTGTGGCCAATCCTATCAATACTTTGTGCAAGATATTGGCTCAGGTGGTGGATGAAGAGGGACGTATCACTGTGCCTCACTTCTATGATGATGTGTTACCTGTGCCCGAAGCTGAACGTGACATGATTGCTCACATTCCTTTTGATGAGGAGGCTTATAAGGCTGCTATCGGAGTGGATGAATTGCAAGGAGAGACTGGTTATAGTACTTTGGAACGTAACAGCTGTCGTCCGGCTTTCGATATCTGCGGCATTTGGGGTGGATATACAGGTGAAGGCAGTAAGACAGTGCTTCCTTCTAAGGCATACGCAAAAATCAGTTGTCGTCTGGTCGCTAACCAAGACCATGAAAAGATCAGTAAATTGATGGAGGACTACCTGAAAGAAATTTCTCCCAAGTCTGTAAAAATAAAAGTGACACCAATGCATGGCGGACAAGGCTATGTATGTCCTATCAGTTTGCCCGCTTATCAGGCGGCAGAGAAGGGATTTGCCAAAGCCTTTGGCAAGCAACCGTTGGCCGTACGTCGTGGAGGAAGTATTCCTATCATTGCCGATTTTGAGCGTATTCTTGGCATCAAGACCATCCTCATGGGATTTGGTCTTGAGAGTGATGCCATCCATTCTCCTAATGAGAACTTCCGCCTGGACATTTTCCGCAAAGGTATTGAAGCCGTAGTGGAGTTTCATAAGAATCTTTAAAGAACAGACATGAGCAAACCAAAAACAATTGGTGTCGTCATTTCGACATATAATAATCCTGCATGGTTGGAAAAGACCTTGTGGGGATACCTTTATCAGACACGGCCGGCTGATGAGATTGTGATTGCCGACGATGGCTCGCGCGATGATACCCGTCAGTTGATAGACAGTTTCCGTCCCTTGTTGCCTATCAAGCACGTATGGCACGAGGATAAAGGTTTTGAAAAATCACGAATCCTGAATAAAGCTTTATTGGCGGCCGAGAGCGAATACCTGATCTTTACCGATCAGGATTGTGTCCCTCGTAAGGATTTCATTGCCACGCACGAAGCGTATGCCGAAGAAGGGTTTTTCCTTTCAGGCGGATATTTCAAGTTGCCGATGGACATTAGTAAGGCACTGACGCAAGAGGATGTTTCTACGGAACGGGCTTTTGACCTCGGATGGCTCAAGAGTCAAGGATTGAAGATGAACTTCAAGTGCTCAAAACTTGTAAAAAATCAAATGTTTACCCGTTTGATGAATCGTATTACTCCACGTGGAGCTACTTGGAATGGTTGTAATGCCTCCGGTTGGCGGGCAGATATGTTGCGCATCAATGGTTACAATGAAGAAATGCATTATGGTGGACAAGATCGGGAATTTGGTGAGCGACTCTTCAACTTGGGAATCAAATCGAAGCAAATCTGTTATTCAGCTATAGTGCTTCACCTTGACCACAAGCGTCCCTACAAGACCAAGGAGTCCATGGATAAGAACAAGGCTATCCGTAAGAATACCCGCAAATCGGGAATTATTGAAACTCCGAATGGTATCAAGCAAAGGCATTGATTTGATAGTATGGCAAAGAATTCCAAGTTAAAGTATTATATCAGTTCCTATTCCCTGTTGTTGTGCCCTAAGTGCCTCTTGCGTTGGCGACTGAAGAAGATGCTTCGTCAGGCAGAGCAATCACCTGAACGAGAATATCTTCAACAACGGGTGAACTATTATTGCAAATTAGAGCAGGAGACTCTGCTTCCGGATTCGGCTGCTCCGCTCAGCCAACACACATTGAAAAACAAGCGTGGTGGTAGTGTGTATTTTTTCGACACGTATGAATTTACCCGCTATTTCAATCAGGCTTTCCGTTGGTTGATGAAGCCGGGCGATGTAACGACCATTCCATCCGCTCCTACCATTGTGAAAAGTCGTCCGATATGTGATGACAATGCGAATTCCGTCTTGCTGAAACTGAATAAAGTACGGCATTTCTTCTTTGTCGATGACCCAATTCCCTTTGCAGAGAAAGAACATAAAATAGTTTTTCGTGGTGATGCCAATGGAAAACCCGGACGTATCCGTTTTTTTGAAAAATGGTTTGGGAATCCTTTATGTGATTTGGTTGACACTGCTTCTCATTCCGTGAATCCGGCAGCATGGAAGGGGGAAGGAATGTCGGTGGAGGCTCATCTGAAATATCGCTATATCTTGGCGCTTGAAGGGGTTGATGTGGCCAGTAACTTGAAGTGGGTCATGTCGAGCAATTGTATTGCGGTAATGCCCCGTCCTACGTATGAAACCTGGTTTATGGAGGGTACGCTGATTCCCAATTACCATTATATAGAAATAAAGCCAGACTATTCGGATTTGCTTGAACGTACGCAATACTATACCGATCATCCGGACGAGGCAGAAGCGATTATCCGTCACGCGCACGAATATGTGGAGCAATTCAAAAATAAGAAGCGTGAGAATTTGATTTCTCTGATGGTACTTGACCGCTATTTCCGTATGACAGGACAGAAATAGAACTATTGATAGGTTGATGTGTTTTTATCGGATTTATCAACGCATCAACCTATCAACGTATCAACCTATCAACCATTGTATAAAGAAGATTTTCCTTTGAACATGGATTTGATGGCATTCTTCAGTTTAAAGGTGTTTCTTCCTATGATGTTCAGATAAATATTATGCCAGTCACTCATGGTCTTGGCGGGTAACAGAGTGACGTCTTCCTTGGGGAGGTCGGGATTCAATTTGTCCAGTACTGTTGCTACGTAATTAAAGAAATTGTAATCTTCCAACACCAATTCCTTACTTTGCTTCAATTGGGGTAGATGATTGTCAAAATGCTTCTCATTTGCAATCAGACGGTCAATGGTTGCAATGCTTCTTTCTACATCGTAAATGTCAATGATGGCCATTGCATCTTGTGGAAAATAGTCGTGCACATTCTTACAACCATAATAAATAGGGAATGTTTCTGCCAAATAACAATCTGATAGTTTTTCGGTCCAATAATAATTGCTATGGGAATTTTCAATGGCAATATGATATTTGTAAGGAGCCAATACGTCCCATTTGTCATTGAAACTACGGAATCCACGTCCGAATACATCTAATTGGTCACCGTAGTGCTCTTTCAGCTTTTCTACAAAGTTAATTCGGTCTTGATGGCCTTGAGTGAAAGCTTTATTGCTGGTGACAACAGACAACAATTTGGTCTTCTTGGGAGTGTCCATTTGTTTGAACTGGTCGTAGTCGATGGTAGCGGTTCCTTGTCCGCGTGTGTCGAATGTGGCACCGGCAAACCATGAAAGCAAGGCTGGGGTATAGACGATGTTTGGGTGTTTCAATTCCTCTTGGCACGAGCATACCAATCCGAATTGTTTGCAATATCCTTTGGGGTAGCTCAGTACAGAGTAAGGTTCACTGGTTGTCAATACCACGTTCTCTGGTGCTACGTGGAAAGTGGTAGGATGTTTGATGTATTTTCCGCGCACAACCACAAAATCGGGGTCAGGAATCAGTTCGTTGATGTAGAATTGGTATTTCCCGCAACGCGAGATTCCTTTTCGACCAGGCGTTTGTCTTAGCATCCATTTCCCTTGCTCGCCTGTACCATTTATCAATATGACTTTATACATTTTTTATGTTGAGTTGTTGGTAGATTGATACGTTAATGAGTTGGATTAAGATTGACTTCTTTTTTTCAACTTTTGTAAGTCCCGTGCTCGTTTGGCCTCTCGTTCGGCGTATCCTTTTCGGGTACGTTTCCAACGTTTATGCGTCCATAGCCACAAGTGTGGTTCTTCTTTGATGTTCTCTTCCAACAGGGCAAAGTATTTGTTTGTAAGTTCGTTTTCGATGGTTTGTGAGGCATCTTCGCATAATTTGTGGAAAGTTGCTACGTAGTGTCCACGCTTTTCCCGGTGCAGGCTCATATAGAATACGGCACTACTCGTGCGACGGGCAATTTTCTCTGTGCCAGTGAATACCGGAGTATCTTGATGGAAGAATGTCAACCAATGGTTGATAGCTTCCCAAGTTGGCACTTGGTCGGCGATGAAGCCGATGACAAAAGGTGTTTTTTCTTTATTCAATTGCAGGATGCGGCGCAGGGTGTTGGCCATGCTGATACTTTCTGCACCGTATTGATTCCGCAAATCCAAGAAGAGGCGATCCATAGCCTTATTGGCCAGCGGGTGATAGATTTGTCCGAATTGGATTTTAGGATCTTTGAAATATAAAGGTAGCGAAGTGACAAATTCCCAATTGAATGTATGCCCCATGTACACTACGCATGAACGTCCCTCTTGAGAAGCCAAACGCTCTACCTCTTCGGTGCCTTCGAAGCGCAAGTGTTTCTTTATCTTTGTAGGACTCATGCTCATCAGTTTTACCGTTTCCATTACATAGTCGCAAAACGAGGCATAGAAATCTTTTTCAATCTTCTTTATCTCTTTTTCTGTTTTCTCGGGAAAGGCATTGACAAGGTTCTTGCGCACCACTTTGCGGCGGTAACGTGCGATATAATAGAGTGGGAAATAGATGAGGTTGCTCAGCAGATGTAGTATGCCCATTGGCAATAGCGACATCAGTTTCCATAGTGTGCGTATGATGTGGTAGGTCATAATAACTCCAGTTATTTGGTAAATCCTTTGATAACAGTCCTGTCAGGTACTTTTTCGTTTGTTTGTAATATAGTTAATGTCTCTTCGATGAGTTCTAAACGCATACGAGTATCTTCATTGATATCATTCTGGTCAGAAAGAATCTCATCCAGAGTATTTTCTATTAGTTTGAAACGATGTTCTAATTGATTAGAAATATTTTGTTCAACTGTTAAATATTGCCGTACTGCAACAAATGCACGCATAATACGTATGTTGACTTCTATAGCTGTTTTGCTTCGTAAAACACTGGATAACATAGCAACCCCTTGTTCTGTAAAGGCATACGGTAGAGTTCTGGCTCCTCCCCAACTTGCGGTCGCAATTTGCGACTTCAAGTTTTTCCATTCATCTGTGTTCAATTGGAACATAAAGTCATGAGGGAAGCGTTCGATATTTCTTTTGACAGATTCGTTTAATCGTTTAACTTCCACCCCATACAGTTCTGCTAGATGTTTGTCTAACATTACTTTTTGTCCTCGAATGGAGAATATATTTTTTTGTATCAATTCAAGTTCTTTCATTTCAATCTTTCATTATCAATCTGTCCTCATTCATCCGTTGCATATAGCTTTGGATGATGGCCTTCAACTCTTTCTCCATTTCTGGTTGAGGATTGCTTTCCAGTAAGTTGTGCTGTAATAATGGGTCTTCACGGAAGCGGTAAACGGCTTTTGTCTCCCGCCCGTCAAACAGTATCAGGTAATCTCCTTTGGTCAATTGGTAAATGTCGTTTTGGAAATTCACGGCCCATGTTTCCTCTGTGGGAGTAGAGAACAAATCCTGTCCAAAGGCAACATAAGGTTTGTCGTATCCTACCAAACCGAGCAGGGTAGGCATGATGTCTATCTGTTGGGCAATGCCCGGTTGGATACCTGTGGGAAGTGTGCCCGATGGGTCGAACAGGATGATGGGCACGCTGAAACTTCCCTGTGCCGTTTGGTATTCAGGGTGTGTGGATTGATTGGTGTGGTCGGCCGTCAGTACAAACAAAGTGTTCTTATACCACGGTTGCTTGGCGGCTGTCTCGAAGAAACGGCGCAAAGCATGGTCGGTGTAGCCGATGCACTGATGAATGGGTTTGTCTCCCTTGGGGAAAGAATCCTTGTATTCTTCGGGGACGACAAAGGGGTGGTGTGACGAAGCGGTAAAGATAGCCGTGGCGAATGGTTCCTTCATTTCGCTCATTGTCTGTGCATAGAATTGCAAGAATGGCTCATCCCATACGGCCCATGTGCCATCGAAATCTGAGTCACCGTTGAAACGCTTGTCCTGGTTGTACTCGTCGCGCCCGTAGTATTTCTCAAATCCAGTGGCACGGGCAAAGGCTTGGAAGCCCATTGAACCGTTTTCAGCTCCGTGGAAGAATGCGGTGTGGTAGCTTTTGTTTGCCAGTTCGCGGGCAATGCCACTCAGTTCGTTAGTCGCGGCCGGTGTCACGAAGAAAGGCTCTACAAACATGGGGATGCTGCTCAGAACTGAAGGCATTCCGTCGATGCTTTTGCGTCCGTTGGCAAAGGTGTATTCCCATGTGAGGCTTTTGCTCAGCAGACTATCGGTGAAGGGGGTATAACCTTTGTAAGTTCCTCCATCCAAATGCTTGTTGAGGCTACCGATGTATTCGCGTCCGAAGCTCTCAACGATGAGAATGACGATGTTTTTAGTTGACGAGGAGTCGGTAGCGTATGGCTTTGTCAACGTGTCAACTGGTATCTTGTCAACTACATTGTGCACTGGTGAGTAAATTTCATCCAATGTTTCCTTATCGAAATAGTTAGGATTGACGAACGGTTTCTTTCCGATGGTGCGGATGAGCGAGAAGGGGGTGTTCAGCACCAGTGCTGCATCGGCCGGCCGATCCACATATTGGTTGGCATTGCTGATGGTGATGGGGCGTACGGCCGTAGTGGCTCCACCACGCATTCCGCAGATGCAGAGTGGGATGAATAATGCCAGACAGAGAGTCTGCACCGTGTAGTAGATGCCGAAGGGACGTCGCCATGGTTTGCCTACAGGCAGTACATAAACCTTGCTCAATCCGTAGATGAGGGCGATTGCTGCCAGCACTAAATACCAATGATTCAACAATTCGATGCCGATGACGTTGCCCAAGTTTCCTTCGTTGCTGAACTCACTGAAGATGGTAGCCGTGGTGCGTCGGCCTGTGTATTGGAAATAGACGCTATCTGCCAGATTGATGCAGATGGCCAATCCGTTTACCACCATGTACACGCATTTGGCTGCTCGTTGCCAACCCTTTAGTTCCTTCAGATGCCAGGGCACCAGCATCATGAGGGCGTACAATGCGTTAGTGTAAAGCAGAGCCGAGATGTCAAACATCCATGCTCCTTGCATCATCTCCCAGACGGATGACCACGAGAGATTAGTGCCCAATACGCTCCAATTTTCCACGAGATAGAGCACGCGGCACAACCCATAAGCCACGTATGCCCATGCCATATTGGCGATAAAGGCTACGGGGGAGGATATGATGTTTTTCTTCAGTTTCACGGTCTTAATGAATACGTTAGTTTATTTCTTCGTCAATTCCCACTCCAGACTTGCCATGATGAAGGGGCCGATGCTCTTGCCTTCGTTACTTACGATGGTGACATCGCCTCCGCAGAGGTAATAGTTGGCGCTTCCATCGCGTTGGGGTGACTTCTTCGGGCCGAGGCCGGCCGAGCGACAACTCCAGTTGAGGTTCAGTGTCTTATCTTCATTCTCGGTTACGAAAGTTTTGATGACTCCGTTGTAGGCCTTCTCGGCTACGGGACGATAACTCTCGTCCAACAATCCTAGGCGCAACCCTTTCAAATATGAGTAAGTGAACATGCACGATGCTGATGCTTCCAAGTAATTCTTGGTGCCACACTTGCCCACGAAAGAGTCATCGTATTGCAAGAGTTGGTACCACACACCGCTCTCTGTGTCCTGCCATTGCTTCAATCCCTCGGCCACTTGGCTCAGGATGCCGGTCAGTTTGGTGTAGTCGGGGTGACTCTTGGGCATAACCTCCAACACATCCACGAGGGCAGCGAAGAACCATCCCATGCCGCGTCCCCAAAACTCACGTGAACAACCGACGAACGGGCCACATTGGTTTGCCCAGAAGGAGTTTTCGTCCGTGGGGTTGGCACTCCATCCGTGGTAGTTCAACTTCTTTTCGGGGTCGTAGGTGTGGCGATGTACGGTGATGAATTGGTTGGCAATGTCGCTCCATCCTGCCATGTCTTCAGGAGCAAAGGTGGCCAGATATTCGGCATAGAAGGCGGCACCCATGTAGAGGCCGTCCAGCCACATTTGGTTGGGATAGATGTCCTTGTGGAAGAAGCATCCCTTACCCTCGGGCAACTGAATGCGCGAATATTCCGTACGCAGGTAGTTGTAGAGATAATCAGCTGCTGCCTTGTACTTGGCAGCATTCTTTTTGCCAGCTTTCTTTCCCTTGGCCAATTCGCGGTGATAGAGTTCGAAGAACATCTTTCCAGAGGCGATGTTGTCGATATTCCCTTTTTTGAAGGCTTTGAAAGAGCCATCGTCGTTCAGTGCCTTGTCGGCATAAAACTTGCACCAGTCATAGGCCGTCAGGCTCCATGGCTCGTCGGGGTATTGGGTGGTGCACTTGAGCAACGACTTCGTCACCAATCCGCTCACATAATCCCACTTCTTGTCGGCAGACCAGGCTTTGCCGTGCGACTCAACCATACGGCGCGAATAGTCAGCCGTTTGTGCCTGTATTCCCAAACAACAGAAGAGGAGGAAGCTGGTAACTCCTGAAATTCTGTTCTTTATTTGGTCAATTGTTTTTTTCATAAGGTGTTTTTTTATTTGAAGTGACGAGCCACCCATTACTTGTTGCTCGTAGCTCGTCACTTGTCACTTATTTCACATACTCAGCCCAATCGGTCAGGCGCATGTCGCCCTTCTTGGCCAATGTGTCGTGCATAGCCAGTGAAGCCGCCATGTTGTGGCAAGTCTGTCCTTTGGAAGAGAGTTTCAGATAGTCCCACAAGAGGTTCTTGTAGTCGGGATGTGCACAGTTCTCGATGATGGCTTGAGCACGTTGCATGGGGCTCTTTCCGCGGAGGTCGGCCACACCCTGTTCGGTCACGATGATGTTCACGTCGTGCTCCGTATGGTCGTGGTGCGACACCATGGGTACGATGGCACTGATTTTTCCCTCCTTGGCTACCGACGGGCAGGTGAAGATGGAGATGTAGGCATTGCGTGTGAAGTCGCCACTTCCACCGATACCGTTCATCATCTTGGTGCCTCCGATGTGGGTAGAGTTGATGTTGCCGTAGATGTCTGCCTCAATAGCGGTGTTGATAGAGATGATACCCAATCGGCGGGCCACTTCGGGGCTATTGCTGATTTCGCTCGGACGGAGGACGAGTTTGTCGCGGAAGAAGTCGATGTCATCGTAGATGCCGTTCAAACAATCGTTTGTCACGGTGAGTGAGCAGGTGCTTCCGAATTTCACACGGCCGGCGCGGATAAGGTCAACCACTGCATCCTGAAGCACTTCGGTGTACATTTCAAAGGCCGGTATAGTGGTGTCGCGTCCCAAGGCTCCCAATACGGCATTGGCAATGTTGCCCACACCACTCTGCAAAGGCAGGAAGGACGGAGGGATGATGCCGCGTCGCATGTCTGCAGCCAGGAAGTCGGCCACGTTTTGTCCGATCTTGTCCGTGATGGGGTCAGGTGCGGTAAAGGCGCGTGCTTCGTCGGGTTTGTTCACTTCCACAACACCCACAATCTTGGCCGGGTCAACCTGTACGTAGGTAGTACCGATGCGGTCGCTGGGTTTGAAGATAGGGATTTCGCGACGATAGGGCGGGTCGAGTGGTTCGTACACGTCGTGCAATCCAATGCTGTTTTTGCTATGTGCCGCGTTCAACTCGATAATCACCTTGTCGGCCATGCGGGCAATGGTAGGTGAAATACCACCTGCTGCGGTCAGATACACCTTTCCGTCGGGTGTCACTTCACAAGCCTCCAGGATGGCCACATTCACTTTGCCCATGAAACCATAGCGCAACTCCTGAGCCATCTGTGAGAGGTGGATGTCGTTGTAGGCAATTTCGCCATTGTTCACCGCCTTGCGGAAATCGGGGTTGGTGGTGTAGGGTGCACGGTAGCGGATGGCCTTCTGACGGGCCAATACTCCGTCGCACGAGTCACCCGTGCTGGCACCGGTGAAAATACCTATTTGGAAGGGATTACCCTTGGCGTGTTCCTCTTCTGCAATCTTTGCAATTTCCAGTGTCACCGCTTTCGGTGTACCTGCGGGTGTAAAACCGCTGAGACCAATGTTGTCGCCATGCTTTACCAGGCTGGCGGCTTCGGTTGCTGTAATGAATTTCAATGCCATATTTGTCTTGTTTTAGTTATATTTCTTTCTAAAGATTTCGCTATAGATGAATGCCCTGCGTGCCTCTTGGGACGATTGCAGGCGTTGTCCGATGGAGTGACTTGGGCGTAGCTTGGGTGTTGCCGGTTGCTGAGCCACTGGCTTGGGAACTTCGGTCACAGGTTTGGGCACGACATGTTTCACCTTTTCGGGGCGTGGTGCTTGGTTCAGCGAGGCCAACAGGTCGCTCAGCGAGCGTACTTTCCGTGGTTGCTCCTCCACCTGTATGGGGCGCATGACTTCCGGCGTTTCGTCCGTCCACTCTGCCTCTTCGGGATTGAAGGGATCCTCTTCCCAATCGGTTTGAGATGTGGTGGTCGGTACCGCCTCTTTCGTCTCCCCTTTCATGCCGGTCCATATCTTGAAAACGATGATTCCTACGGCAACAAGAATACCTATCAAATCTTCCATACGTGTACCTAATTATATTTAAATTGGCCAAAGGTACGGATTTTCTTTCATATATCGTGCGTTTTGGCCATTTTTCTTCATTTTTTATGGATAGTCTCCTGTTATGGTAGGGGCTTGACCCTTACCATAGGACTAAGCCAACCTTAACCCAGGGCTAAGGTTACCTTAACCTTGGGTTGGATATCGCCCTTGTGTATGTCCAAACTTTATTTAGCAAGATTTGACCACATTTCAGAGCATAAAAGGATGGATTTGTTTTGTTTTCCGCTCGGCTTGTGCTATCTTTGCACAGATTTTAATATACTGACTCAATTTTCGCAAGTAGAGAAGTAGCAGGAGTGTAGGAGGCAGGAGTGTAGACAATACTTTGACTATGATAGACAACGCACTCCATGCAAGCAGCACTATCGTCTACACTCCTAAGCGAAGCGTCACTCCTACACTCCTGTACTCCAGAAAGTTGAGCTTGCGAAACTTGAATATACTGACATTATGCAAACTAATCAAGGAGTGGACTCAAAATCCGCAACTGAACTGAAGAAACTTTTCATCGAGACCTACGGATGCCAGATGAACGTGGCAGATAGTGAGGTGGTGGCTTCCATCATGCAGATGGCTGGCTATGAGGTGTGCGACTCGCTGGACGAGGCCGACGCCGTGTTTTTGAACACCTGCTCCATACGCGACAATGCGGAGCAGAAAATTTTTAACCGTTTGGAATATTTTTTTTCCCTACGGAAGAAAAAAAAGGGCCTCATTGTTGGTGTCCTCGGATGTATGGCCGAGCGTGTGAAGGAGGACCTTATCAACAACCATCATGTCGATTTGGTGGCAGGCCCTGATGCCTACCTCTCGTTGCCCGACCTGATGGCGCAGGTGGAGGCCGGACAGAAGGCTATGAATGTGGAACTTTCTACCACCGAAACCTATCGCGATGTCATCCCCGCCCGCATCTGTGGCAATCGCGTGTCCGGCTATGTCAGCATCATGCGCGGATGTAACAATTTCTGCCACTATTGCATCGTGCCTTACACCCGCGGACGCGAGCGTAGTCGCGACGTGAAGAGCATCCTTGGTGAAGTGACCGATTTGGTAAACAAGGGTTACAAGGAAATTACCCTGTTGGGCCAAAACGTCAATTCCTATCGCTTTGAGGCAGAGGATGGTGCCGTCATCACCTTCCCCCAATTGCTTCGCACCGTGGCTCAATCGGCCAGAGGTGTGCGCATACGCTTCACCACCTCGCATCCCAAGGATATGAGTGACGAGACATTGCACGTCATTGCCGAAGAGCCGAACGTGTGTCGCCATATCCACCTGCCTGTGCAGAGCGGAAGTAGCCGTATCCTGAAGCTGATGAATCGCAAATATACCCGTGAATGGTATCTCGACCGTGTGGAGGCCATCCGTCGCATCATCCCCGATTGCGGATTGAGCACCGACATCTTCAGTGGCTTCCACTCCGAGACGGAGGAAGACCATCAGATGTCACTTTCGCTCATGCGTGAGTGTCAGTACGACTCGGCCTTCATGTTCAAATATAGCGAACGCCCGGGCACATACGCTTCGAAAAACCTGCCCGACGACATCTCGGAAGAGGTGAAAATCCGTCGCTTGAACGAGATTATCGAAGTGCAAAACCAACTCTCTGCCGAAGCCAACCAGCGTTGCATCGGCAAGACTTACGAAGTGTTGGTCGAAGGCTTCTCCAAGCGTTCGCGTGAGCAATTGGTGGGGCGCACCGAGCAAAACCGCGTAGTCGTGTTCGACCGTGGATCGCACCGCATCGGTGACTTTGTGAACGTACGCATTACCGAAGCCTCCTCGGCAACGTTGAAGGGGGAGGAAGTGGGGGAATAAGATTCATAACATTTGCCATTCTGGTCGAAGTCGAAGAATCTATCAACAAAGTATTTAGAAAAATTACAATAATATTCCGTCTGTTAGATGTTTCGACTTCGCTCAACATGACAAATGTTTTATCCACGTAAGTTTATTGTAATAATGATGTCTCTGTCATCCTGAGCGTAGTCGAAGGATCTACAAGCAAAACTATTTAGAATGAAATGGTAAACATTCACCAGTATTGGATTTATATTCTATCAAATTACACTCGTTCAACTCTGTACATTGGAGTGACAAACGATTTGTATAGAAGATACCAAGAACATCAAAATGGTGAAGTTGATGGTTTTACCCAAACTTATCAATGTCACTATCTTCTCTATTATGAAGAGTATTCACAAGTAGAAGATGCTATTGCACGTGAAAAGCAACTGAAAGGTTGGACAAGAAAGAAAAAAGAAAATCTAATTAAAATGATGAATCCGAGCTTAAAAGATTTGTCAGAAGAACTAGGATGGTGAAATGTTTGGTTGGTAGATCCTTCGACTACGCTCAGGATGACAAATGTTTTGCTATCAGAATTGTTTTTTACAGAAAGGTTAAATTATGACTTCAAACAACAAATCCATCCTATTGGCCAGTGTGGCCGTGCTCAGTTGGTCAACCGTGGCTACGGCATTCAAAGTGGCATTGTCGTACTTGACTCATTTTGAAATGCTCCTGGTGGCCAGCTTCACTTCATTGGCTATTTTTGCCGTAGTGCTTACCGTACAACGCCGGTGGGGCGCGGTGAAGGCGTTGCCTCGTCGGACGTGGGGATACTTCGCCTTGCTCGGGTTGTTGAATCCCGTGGCTTATTACCTGGTGCTCTTCAAGTCATACGACCTGTTGCCGGCGCAGGTGGCGCAACCCGTCAACTACTTTTGGCCCATCTTCCTGTTGGTGTTGCTCGCCTTGTTTGCCAAGCAACGCATACCGGCCAAGAAGTACGTCGGCATGTTCATCTCGTTGGGTGGATTGGTGCTTATCTCCGCCGGAGGAGGGCAGATGGGAAATCTGGAAATTTCTCCCTTCGGTCTTTTCTTGGGATTGATGAGTGCCGTCTTGTGGGCCACCTATTGGATGGTGAACAACAAGAATAGCCACAAGGCCGATGCCACCATCGCCTGCTTCATGAGTTTCTTGTTCGGAAGCATTTATTTGGCCATCGGTGCCCTGTTCGTAGGGGTAAACTTACATACGTTGCCAGGTATCTTGTCGGGCATGTATGTGGGTGCATTCGAGATGGGTATCCCCTTCATTTGCTTTGGGTTGGCTATACGCACGACCAGCAATCCGGCACTTGTCAACCAACTTTGTTATCTTTCTCCTTTCCTCTCGCTCTTTTTCGTGTCAACCATCTTGGGCGAACAGATTGTGCCCACCACCTACATCGGACTTTCCCTCATTGTGGCCGGCATTGTGTTCAACGAGTATTTTGCAAAGAGCAAGGCAAGGGGTTAATTCAGTATTGATTCATATTCTCCATCCTTCACCAATACGTGCTTCTGTGCATCTAACAGGTAAAGGCAGGGCATGGCTTTGAGGTCGTAAAGGGCTTTTTCCTTTATCTGGCTATGGTCGGTGCCCACCAGCCAAGTGTCGGGAAGGGTAGGAAGGGCATTGTGCCATACCTCCTCGTCACCTTCGGTGTATATGGCCAACAAGCTCAATTTGCCGGTGCGGATGGCTTCGTTCAGGCGCGAATCATTGCTCATTCGGACTAACAATTCGTGGCATTCGTGGCATTCAGGATCGTAGAAGAGCAGTATCAGACGCTCTCCCCGTACAGGAGTTTGAGCCAGCGTCATCCGTTTTCCTTCTTTAGTATAATAGGTGAAGTCCGTAGCCATTTCGCCCGGACGATTACGCTCGATGAGACGAATCAGATAGTCGGCCCGTTGGCGTTCGGCCACGGGTGTACTCTTGCAAATCGTCATTGCCCGCAAATAATGAGCATAAAGCCCTTCGTTGTACATGGGCGAATTGGGATTGTAGAGGTAGTCTTTCAACAATTTTCCAAAGATTTCCCGTGCCGATCTATGGGGCATCATGGCTTCGCAAAGGGCTTGCATGGAAGCATCGGTCAACTCTTTATCCGTTTGTCCGTCAGCTAATAAGGCGACGAAGTTGACCAATCCTTGCTCCGTTACGTTGCGATTTTCCAACAAGATTTGGTTGGTAAAGTCGAAGCATGTCCAATAGTTGCGTAGCAAGTAATCTTTGCGTGCCTCTGGTGTGCGGAGGGTGCTGGGTATTTGGGGGAAGGGAAACGCTTCGTCCGTCGCTTGTGAGGTGGATGAAGACGCTATTTCGTGACTGATGGTTTCTTGAGTTTTTCCATTGGCCACTTGTCCTTGACATCCGGTCAAGGTGAATATAATCAGTGCGTAAATGATTCTTTTCATTGACATTATATACATTGTACGGCGCAAAGGTACACATTATTCGCATTGCATCCTAAAAAGTGGGTGGGATTTCTTTGATTCTTGCATACTCACATGGGGAAAACCCGACGAACTGATAGGGTAGTGCAAATGTGGCTATTCAGTGAAATAAAGAGAATCGCTGAATAGTTGCTAATCCTTCTTTATTAGTTAAAACTTCTTAAACTATTAGTACTATGTAATACAAAGTACCTAAGTATTGCATATATTTGCATCGTCGATGGAGCTTGAAGGGGTGGTTCATCCGACTTGCAAGGTCCCTTCAATGGCCATAAGTTCCTGAAGACAAGGTAATAATGAGGTGAAGATAAAAGATTAAAAACGTATGAATGTAGATAACGCAAAATCGCAGATGCGGAAAGGCATGTTGGAGTATTGCGTGATGTTGCTCCTCCGAAAGGAGCCATCGTATGCCTCCGACATCATTGTCCGTTTGAAAGATGCTGAGCTGATTGTGGTCGAGGGAACTCTTTACCCCTTGCTCACCCGTCTGAAGAATGACGGGCTGCTCAGCTACGAATGGCGCGAATCGACCCAAGGGCCACCGCGCAAGTACTATGCCCTCACCACCGAGGGAGAACTCTTCCTGGCCGGCCTCGATTGTGCTTGGAATGAACTGGCCACCACCGTGGGACACCTCAAGGCGGAAAGCCCTATCCGATTGGAAGTTAAAAATTAAAGATTTAAAAATTAAAAGTTTCGGGTTCAAGGTTCAAAGTTCAAGGTTCAACCTATCAACCTTGTAAAACTCGTCAACTTGTTAACTAAAAAACAATGAAAAAGAATATCACCATCAACTTCTTTGGCACCTTGTATGCCATTGATGAAGACGCTTACGAGTTGCTCAACCGGTATTTGGGCGACATGAAGAGATACTTCTCCCGTAAGGAGGGAGGCGAAGAGATTGCCGACGACATCGAACACCGCGTGGCCGAACTGATGTTGGAGTTGAAGAACGACGGTCGCGAGCCGATAGACATCGCATTGGTAAAGGAAATCATAGGCCGCATAGGCAATCCCGAAGAGCTGGACGAAGCCTCCGGCGAGGGAGAAAGTGGCTCTGCCACCAGACATCGCGGACGCGAATGGTTCAGCGAACAGGTGTCGAAGAAACGCCTCTATTGCAATCCCGACGACAAATTGTTGTGCGGTGTGCTTTCCGGCATTGCCTGCTATCTCGGCATCGACCCCGTGTGGGTGCGCCTTATTGTAGTGGCACTGGCCATACTCCCCATTCCTTTTATATATATATCCTTCTGGACGGTGCTGATTATCTATGTCATCCTGGCACTGATTGTCCCCGAAGCCAAGACTCCCGAAGAGCGCCTGCGTATGCATGGCAAGCCCGTGACGATGGAGAATCTGAACGAGGAGATTGTGAGCAGTGCTGACGGGACAGAGCGTCCGGTTGTCAAGCGTAGTGGTTTTGTGCAGGTGCTGATAGTGCTCATCAAGGCCATCCTTATCTTTGTGTTGGCTTCAATGGCTTTCGGATTCTTTGCTTTCTTGGCACTTATCTTGTTTGGTGCAAGTTTTTTTGGAATGATTTTCAATGTTCACAATCCTGTTTTGCAACATGCCATGGATAGCGACGAACTGATGATGTTTGATGCCATTGCCAACAACGGATTCACATGGGTTTCCGGCATTGCCCTCTTTGTGGCCGCATTGGTGATTGTGATTCTGATTGTCCATGTCATTATGCGTGTGTTGGGTAAAGGCAAGTCCCTTGGCCGTATGTTGTGGATTTACTTGGCCATCTTCTTCGTGTCGCTGATTGTGGGCATTTCCTCGTTGGTCGGCTTTGGCATAGAAATGGAGTATAAGTCAGACCAAATAAATCAAGAATACCGCGAACAACGCGAAGAGCGTCGTAATCAGGAGGAGATTGATTGGCTTACCGACCGTGGTTGGGAAGTCATAGCTCACGACCATACCTATAATTATATGAAGAGTACCGAGCACTATAGCGGTGACCGCTCAAAGGAGTACATCGACGGATTCTCCGAGCATCCCAACATGCTCTATACCGTTGAGCGCACCGTGCGCATCACTCCGGGCATCTATGCTCTCGAAGCGGCCGTGCGCACCAATGGTGAAGGCCCCGAGATTTATGCTTTCAACAGTAAGGGCGATCGCCTCTCTGCCTCCTTTCCTGTCTATGCCAATAGTGGTGGTGAAATTTGGCAGGAAGCTATGGTCCGTATGGAGAACGACAGTACCCTGACGGGTGAAGTGAAGCGCATTGCTGAGGCCAACCGCAAGCGCGGACATGGATGGAGTCGTGTACGCATCGACAACATCGAAGTGACTGATAGCATCATTCGCTACGGTGTGACCAACCGCAACGGTGCCACCGGCTATTGGAATGGCACCTGGTTCTCCGCCACCGACTTCAAGTTGAGTAAGGTGAAGTGAGTAGAAACCCTTCCCTAACCTTCCCCAAAAGGGAGGGGATAAAAAGATTATTAACCCATTAAACAGATAGAATTATGGAAAAAAGACTCAGACGTTCAACCCGAGATTGTAAAATTGCAGGCGTATGTGGCGGATTGGCCGAATACCTCGATATTGATGCGACCGTAATACGTATTGCCTACATCCTTTTGGCCTTCTTCTCGGCGGCTTTCCCCGGAGTCATACTCTACATCATCATGATGTTGGTCATGCCGAAAGACAATTTGCTTGAGCAGAAGTGACACTTCCTTTCAATAGAATCAAAGAATACCATTCCTTCGGCGGAAGAATGCTAATCCTGAGCGCTTAAGATTAGCATTCTTCCTATAGGGAGAAAACTAATCTGTAAACTTTATGAAAAAGAAATATAATTGGTTGGCCGCTGCGCTTGTTGCGGTCAGCTTGGGGTCTTGCACCCTTTCAGATACAGCGACCCTTGTAGTAAAAACAGATGCAGGCCGTATTATCGGTCATCAAGGTGTGGGCTATGGTTACATAATGGACTACAGCCTGAGTGAGAAAGACACGGTGGGGAGCGATGGATGCTATATTTATCAGATTGACCTTGATGCTCCCCGAACCATGTTGCTACATGTTGAAGGGGGAGGAAGTGCTCTCCTTCATTTGTCACCGGGCAGTTGCGATACGGTGACTGTCGTAGGTGATAAAGTAGAGTTCGCGGGAAACAATTCTGCGTACAACCGTTGTTTGCAGGCGGTGGACGAATATCAGCAATATGGTGAAGCCATGCTCCGTGGACGCCATGAATTGGCAAATGCTTCTACACTTGAACGTTTTGAACAAATACGTCGTCCGCATGAAGAAACAGTTTTGGCTGTATTGCATTCAGCCGATGTAGATAACTCTTTTCGTCGGGAGCAGTTGGCGCATGTTGAGATTATTTCGCGACTGATTTACATCCATGCTGCTTCGTTGTTGGAAGATGAATTGAGTGATGAATGGAAGAAAACTGTGGAAGAGCAGCTTTCCCAGCCTTGGGAATCGGCTTACCTGAATAGTTATCGTGGCCTGCATCACGTTGAGGATGTGGCGACGGTCAAGTTCTTGACGTTGGAAGGCGGGAATCCGCAGGATATTATGGATCCTCATGCTTTCATCTTTCATGAGTATGAGAAGTTGATGGATGGCGAAGGTTTGGAGGCTACATGGGCACACTTCCTTTATAAGGATATTATGAACAAGCGTATGACCGAGGCTATGTTCCCGCTATACGATGTCTTCAAACAACGTTTCCCTAATAGTCCTTATTTGTCTTTCTTGGAGGGAGGCATGCAGGAATCCCGCCGTTTCCATCAAGGCAAGTTGGATGAAACGGTGTACCATATCTTGCCTTGCGACTCTGCTATGACTTCCATTGCCGATGCCGTAAAGCCTTTCCGTGGTAAGGTGGTCTATGTGGATGTTTGGGCTACTTGGTGCGGCCCATGCAAAGAGATGTTCAAACATCTGCCTGCTTTCAAAGAGAAGACGAAAGATAAAGACCTCGTCTGTCTCTACCTGTCTATTGACCGGCCCCAACAGGCCGACGTGTGGCGGAAGTCTATTGCCTACTACGATTTGAAGGGACATCATATTTTGGCCGGTAAGGAATTGGCGCAGGGCATATATAAGGAATTGGGTAACGAACGTGGTGTGCTCACCATTCCCCGTTTCCTGCTCATTGACCGTG
The DNA here is from genome assembly GCA_017521285.1 of Bacteroidaceae bacterium. Classification (GTDB taxonomy): domain Bacteria; phylum Bacteroidota; class Bacteroidia; order Bacteroidales; family Bacteroidaceae; genus Phocaeicola_A. The sequence goes on from JAFXDG010000027.1 coordinate 90,970, forward strand.
ACGGGCAGATTGTTCAATCCCATGCTGCTTCTCCCGAAGAACTTGATAAATTATTGGAGCAGATAGAGAATATAAGTGATTGACTCAAAGAATTTTCATAAAAAGCGTTTAAAATTAAAGTTAACGTATGCGCGCAAAAAAGCCAAGGCACGTCGGGATGACGCTCCTTGGCTTTTTTTGTGCCGTATGGCCACTTGTAGCGTTGTGCTTCTTTACTTCACCACCTTGCGCGTGAAAATATTGCCTTTGTCGTCGGTATATTTCACGATGTTGATGCCCTTCTGCAAGTTGTTCACCTGTGCACCGTTGGGGGTGTAGATGGCGGTGATGGTGGCATTGGCTGTATTCTCTATGTGACCAATGGCGCTGGGGTCAGTGATGACCGGCATCTTATAGCAGTTTACGATGTAGCCGGTGGCATCGGTCATCAGGGCTACAACCGAACAGTTCTCCATGTGGTTCACTGTACCTTCGGGAATGTCCCAAGTGAATTGGCTGGTATAAACTTTTCCACCTTCGATGGTGGCGGGCAGTTGGCTGTTGTTGCCATAGCCGTTGAACGAGCCGTTGTAGGCAGCGCGTGCCACGTGGTCGTACTTCATGCGCACGGTGCCCGGCAATTCGCCCCATCCACCGCTATTGAGGATGGTGTCCTTCTTTCCTACAAAGGTATATTTGGTACTTGCGTAGTAGTTCGATTGCGGGTACATGCTGCCATCGGGTGCCGTTACGCTATCTTCCAACAGGATGAGGGCAATGTCGTAGCCACTGGACTTGCAATCGTTGATGAAACGGCTTTCAACCTTAATCTCCAACCGGTTCTTGTTGGCATCGGTCAATGTGGCTGTACCGCTCAATTCTGCGTCTGCAATGAAACGTTGTGCCAGTTGGAAGAAGTATTCCACACCACTGCCGGGAACCAGGAAAGAGTAGTTGTAGTCCTCGTCCAATTCTGCGGGAAGTCCCAAGTATTTGCGGTCAACCAACATCATGGGGAAAGCCGGATATTGGCAGAAGTCGTTGTAGGCAGCGATTTCCATGGGGTCGTCGTTGTGTACGGCGATGCTTACCACCTTGTCGGGATAGTTCTTCTCCATATATTCCAGTGCGAGGGCACCACCCGGACAGTTGCCGCACCAAGTTCCTGTACCTTCCTCAATGAGGGTGCGTCGGTTGCTTACAAAATAGGTTCCGCGGATAGAGTCGCGTACCGACAGGGCAGGGTCGCCATCCACTTCCACCCAAATGTCGTAAGTGCAAGTGGTGTTCAGGGGTACATCTACTGTCTGTTCAACGGTCAGTGCAGCTGTTTGTCCTTGATTCAGGTTCAGGCCGGTGAAGTCCTGGCTGAACACTTGGTCGTTCACGCGGTAGCACACCTTCACAGCATCCAATGTGGGAGTCTTCAGGTTCTTCACGTTCACGCTCATCTGTACCTTGCCCGTGTCGGTCATCAGCGGAGTGGTCACTTCAAAACTGGCACGGTCTTGTGCATCAGTCGCTTCGGGGCCGCTCACTACGATGTCGTCCACACAGAGCACATATTTGTCATACGAGTCGTTCACAAAAGCGATGTAGATGGTCTGTCCGGCATACTTGTCGAGGCTCACCTCGTGGCTTTGCAGTGTGCCTCCCACTTCGGCATCGATGCTGAAGATGGGCTCCGTCTCGAAGTCCTCCATGGCATAGCCTTTGGTCGATACATACACTTTGTAGCCGTCCCTCTTTATGTTGGAAGCAGCCATAGCCTTCCATGCCAGTTTGGCGCCAGTCCCATAAATCTTTATCTGCGGTGTCACCATCCAGTCGTTGGCCTTTCCCGGGGTAGTGAAGGTTGATGCGCTTCCCATCAGTTTGTTGGGGTCGCCGGCATTCATTCTGATGATGTGCCAGGTGCCGCATTCCAATCCCGTGCCCACCAGTCCGTCGGCCAATTCGTTGCCGTCGCCATCGTAGTAAGTCAGTTCTGCGGGCTTGGTGTCAACCTGGAAGTCCTGGCTGTAGTACACCACGTTTTGTGCCCACACGCTTCCCTGTGCCGCCATCAGGGCTGAGGCAGCCAATGCAAGTAATTGTTTCTTCATTTATTTGGTCAATAATTTGATTATTACTCCTTTGTTTACACTTTTTCGGCTGCAAAGATAGTACAAAATAAGGGAAAATTAAAGGTAATACCAAGATATTTTACTCTTTACTCATCCTGTCGTGCCGCCGAGCCGCCTATATACGCAAAATATATATACGCGTGCGTGTGCGCGAAATGCAATAGTTAAATTCTCTTAATTATCGCGCCCACACACACGCGTTATACACATTTCACGTATATAGGCGGCTCGGCGGCAAGCCTTCTTTTGAAGATACGGTTCTTTCGGTCTCAAGATACGGTTCTTTCCAAAGGGCAATGTTGTCATGCTTGTCCGTTTCGTCAGGCCGATTATGGACTTCCATAATCCACACCTGCCCTTCCATAGTCAAGCGATGGATTTCCATAATCCGTCTTTCTGCATTGGAAGAACAAAATAAGGACATGTTGCAACGTGGGATGTCCTCGTAGTGCTGATTTTAATTTTATCTACCTATTGGCGGAATTAATTAATTGAGCAAGGAATGTGTTTTGAGATTGTAATCACGCCTAATACAGAAAATTTTCGTTATTTATTTGCTCTTTCCCTTTATTTATCTTAAATTTGCAGCCTATTCTATGCCCTTGCTGTGTCTTGTAGTGAGGAAAGTGTGAAATAACTAACAATTTAATTAATAATTTCAAAAACCAAAAAAACAAAAACTATGTGGTTAATTAATTCAACTGTAGGAAGGAAAGTGGTAATGTCCGTTACCGGTGTTGCCCTTATCCTGTTTCTGACGTTTCACATGGCTATGAACCTGGTGGCATTGATTTCTGCCGAGGGCTACAACATGATTTGTGAGTTCTTGGGTGCCAACTGGTATGCGCTGGTGGCTACTGCCGGCCTTGCAGCCTTGTTTGTGATTCACATCATCTATGCCTTCTGGCTCGAAATCCAGAACCGTAGAGCACGTGGAAACGAGCGCTATGCCGTGACTGAACGTCGTAAAGACAAAGTGGAATGGGCATCACAGCACATGCTCGTTCTGGGTATTATCGTCATTCTGGGTCTTGCTTTGCACCTGGTTCACTTCTGGGCCAAGATGCAGTTGCCCGAAATCATGCACATGAGCGGTGCTCACGTGGATGCTGAGACAATGGCTAATGTGACCAACGGTGTGTACCACATCCAGGTGACATTCAGCTGCATCATCAACGTGGTGCTCTACCTCGTATGGTTGGCTGCCCTCTGGTTCCACCTGAACCACGGTTTCTGGAGCGCTATGCAGACATTGGGATGGAACAACCAGGTATGGTTGAACCGTTGGATCTGCATCTCTAAGATCTACACTACCATCGTAGTGTTGGGCTTTGCTGCCGTTGTGATTGCTTTCTACGTGAAGAGCCTGATGGGTTGCGGCGCTTGCTGCTAAAGAATAACGGACCCACCCTAACCCTCCCTGTGAGGGAGGGGATTGGATAGATAGCCAAGCATTTTTTAAGTCCTCCCTCACAGGGGGGATTCAGGTGGGTCTCCTAATTAACAAATAAATAACAAAGAAAACTATGTCAAAAATAGATTCTAAGATTCCTGCCGGTCCCGTGGCCGAGAAATGGACGAACTATAAGGCTCACCAGAAATTGGTGAACCCCGCAAACAAACGCCGCCTCGACATCATCGTCGTAGGTACGGGCTTGGCCGGTGCTTCGGCTGCTGCCTCATTGGGCGAAATGGGATTCAATGTGCTGAACTTCTGTATTCAGGACTCTCCCCGTCGTGCACACTCTATCGCTGCACAGGGTGGTATCAATGCCGCCAAGAACTATCAGAACGACGGTGACTCAGTTTACCGCTTGTTCTACGACACTGTGAAGGGTGGTGACTACCGTGCCCGCGAAGCTAACGTTTACCGTCTGGCTGAGGTGTCAAACAGCATCATCGACCAGTGTGTGGCTCAGGGTGTTCCTTTTGCACGCGAATACGGCGGTATGCTCGACAACCGTTCATTCGGTGGTGCACAGGTGTCACGTACATTCTATGCCAAGGGTCAGACTGGCCAGCAGCTCCTCCTCGGTGCTTACTCTGCACTGAGCCGTCAGGTAGGTGCCGGTAAGGTAAAGCTCTATACCCGTTACGAAATGCAGGACGTTGTCATCGTTGACGGACGTGCCCGTGGTATCATTGCCAAGAACCTGGTGACAGGTAAGTTGGAGCGCTTTGCTGCCCATGCGGTAGTTATCGCTACCGGTGGTTACGGAAATGCTTACTTCCTCTCTACCAACGCTATGGGATGTAACTGTACGGCTGCTATGGCTTGCTACCGTAAGGGTGCTTACATGGCCAACCCCGCTTACGTGCAGATTCACCCCACTTGTATTCCTATCCATGGCGACAAGCAGTCAAAGTTGACTTTGATGTCAGAGTCTCTGCGTAACGACGGCCGTATCTGGGTTCCCAAGAAGATGGAAGATGCCAAGGCTCTGCAGGCCGGTACCAAGGAAGGATGGCAGATTCCCGAGGAAGACCGCGACTACTACCTGGAGCGCCGTTATCCGGCCTTCGGTAACTTGGTTCCCCGTGACGTGGCCAGCCGTGCTGCCAAGGAGCGTTGCGATGCCGGCTTCGGTGTGAACAACACTGGTTTGGCTGTGTTCCTCGACTTCTCTGAGGCTATCCAGCGTCTGGGTATCGACGTTATCCGTCAGCGTTATGGCAACCTCTTCGACATGTACGAGGAGATTACCGACGTGAACCCCGGTGAAAAGCGTACCTCTGCCAACGGTCGCGACTACTACAACCCGATGATGATTTATCCCGCTATCCACTATACGATGGGTGGTGTTTGGGTTGACTATGAATTGCAGACATCTGTGAAGGGACTCTTCGCCATCGGCGAGTGTAACTTCTCTGACCACGGTGCTAACCGCCTTGGTGCTTCTGCCCTCATGCAGGGATTGGCCGACGGTTACTTCGTGCTTCCTTATACTATCCAGAACTATCTGGCCGACCAGATTACGGTTCCCCGCTTCTCTAAGGATCTGCCCGAATTCATCGAGGCCGAGAAGGCTGTTCAGGCTAAGATTGACAAGCTGATGAACATCAAGGGTAAGCGTTCGGTTGACTCTATCCACAAGGAGTTCGGCCGCATCATGTGGGACTACGTAGGTATGGCTCGTACAGCTGAAGGCTTGAAGGAAGGTATCGCCAAGATGAAGGAAATCCGC
>JAFXDG010000028.1 GCA_017521285.1 Bacteroidaceae bacterium
GTTTTTATGGTTAAGCCATGTGGGTATCAAATAACAAAAGGCGATTATTCTGATAATATCCGCATGAACGAAAAAGATAAACTTTTATTCATGTTTCAAAAATCAATGTCATTAAAATAATGGAGCGGTCAGGAAATTTCTATAAGGCAATACGGTTGGGATATATACTTATCTCCATTCTTATCGGATGTATGGTTAAAGGATGCAGTAGTCTGGCATCTGTTACAATACCTAATAGTGTGACGAGCATTCAAAGTTATGCTTTTATGGAAACTGGACTGGTATCAGTCACTATTCCCAGCAGCGTAACAAAAATTGAGGCTTTTGCTTTCTATAAGAGCAATATTTCGGAAGTGATTTCAAAGATTACAAAGCCTTTTAAAATTGATCCAACAGTATTCTCCAGTTATACATTTAAGAATGCAACATTGTATGTACCCAGTGGAACAGTCAATATATACAAGAATATTGAGTTTTGGAATCAATTTTCTTCTGTAGAAGAAATTAGATAATTCACCAGCTAAAGTCATAACCTATATTTCTTATTACTATAAGTTCACCGTACCGACTTTACAGCCAGCACGGTCTTTACTTATATAACCCATTTGTCATATAGCCAAAGTATCATTTCTATAATGTCTACAACTAAAGATATTATCATCTGATGTTCCAGATACCATGTCGCTATCCAATTAATGGCTACCCACATTTTATAAATGCTGTTAATTAAGTTCGTCTTGTTCATCTTTTTTGTGTTTATTGTTGTTTCCCACAATATACTATGCGTGGCGTTCGATGTCAAGGGCATTCTGTAAAGGCCTTGTATATGACTGGCTTTCAGGGTTTTAAACTGTTTCACAACGCCTCTAATAAAAAAAGTGTGCCAAAATGGTACACTTTTCAATTTTATTTTGTACCTTTGCACCCAGATACTAAAATTTACGATTATGGTAGTAGTAACAGGAAGAGATTACAGGGCCAACCTGGCCAAGTATTACGGATTAGCCCAAAAGGGTGAGGATGTTGTCGTAAAGGCGAGATACGGCAGCTGGAAGGTCGTTCCAATCACAGAGGATGACGTGGTGGTGAACAAGAGAGACCTACCCCAAGAGCTGCGTAATGCCCTCATGGAGGTAAAGGAGTCTATGGAAGGTAAGAAGAATCTGATGACCTGGGAGGAACTTGTCAATGAACTGGATGATTGATTTCACCACGGAGTTCTCCAAGGGAGCCAAGGTTCTGAAGAAGCGATACAAGAGTTTTATGAAGGACCTTGAAGATTTCAAGGACAGCATCATAAAGAATCCCTTTCAGGGTTCAGAACTTGTGCCTGGCATAAGGAAGGTCAGGATGACCATAGAGTCCAAGGGGAAAGGAAAGTCTGGCGGTGCCCGTGTGATTACGTTAACTTACTATGTGTCTGAAGCAGAAGGGAAAGTCCACTTTCTTATCATCTACGACAAGTCCGACGCAGACACCGTCGACGTAAAAGTCGTACAGGAATATGTGGCTGAACTTGGCTTCAATCTGCAAGAACTTCAAGAGCAGGGACTCCTGAAACAAAGAGACGAGGACATTCCACAGTCAGAAGTACCTGAAGAAGTTTAGAATAACCCAAACTTCATAACTATGTCGTTTTGCAAATTTGCAAATCTATAAATCTGCAAACATTTCACAGTTGCATCATATACCCCTACCCTTTGACCTGCTGACTGTCACTTCCTGTTCTTCAGGTTCCTCGACAGTCACTGTTTCAACTGGTTCCTTTTGGGTATAGTCCGTGATATTGCGGAGAGTTTCCGCATTACCCATCAACAGCTCGACGGTTTTCTCGTCGAACTTATCTTTGATACCAGCATCGAGCAAGCCTTGTTTGATGCGGTCTGTCAACTCTCCAGGAGTGATACCTTCATCCTCGATGATCTCTCTTGCGAAGTTGTTCACGTTCAGATAAGGCAGCGTCTTCATATGACCTGTCTCGCCCATCACGACCATCTGGTCAATGATGTAATCAAACTTTTCTTTATTCGTCATCATACCTCACAGCTTTTAATCCCTACTAAAATAGATTCTAATAATAACTATGTCCATTCATCTTTCCCAATCGGTAAATACCGTAAAGAATGAAGATTATAATAATAATTCCGACAACAGTATAGAAGAAACCTTCTGCACCATTAGGGAAGTCGATTTCTCTAATTTTAGGGAACAACCAAGTTAAGCAAAACGCAATCAGGCTTACCAGGGCAATTGTCCGCCAGAACCAGTTTTCGACCATAGATGACGTAATATCGTTTGATGCCTGTTCCGCTTTCTTTTCCACGACTCTCCCGATTCTCTTTTCAAAGTCGCTGGCTATTCTATCTAAAGGCTCTGACAACTTGTTTGCCTTTTGGTCTATCTGTTTTCCGACAGATTCTCCGGCATTCTTAACAGCATTCTCAAAGTTACTGATGCCACCTGATATGTTGTTGAGCTGCGCCTTGGTCGAAGAATCCAGGTCAACAGTCACATGTTTCCTTGTATTGTCAATGACATACTGCAGATCTTCCTGATGCTGCCTCTTCCTTTCCTCTTCCGTCGGTACTGTTCCGATGGCTTCGGCAACGGTCTTCATGGAGGCAGAGACAAGACCATTATCCTTTCGGATTTCATCGATGGCCGTCCTGATGGATGACAGTTCATCCTTCATGGACTCCAGCTCTGAGTTATCAGCAGACTGTGATGGAGCTGCAGCATGTTCTTTCTGCTGTGCTTCCATCCTCGCCAGCACCATCTCAATATTGTTGAGATAGCCTTGGATATTGTCTATTGGATTCTCACTGTATTTCCCCATAGCCTGATTCTTTAATTAATATATCCTCCAGTCGTGCCAGGACATCGTTTAAGGCATTAATCGTTGTCTCTGGTATATTCTGTCCAAACAGTATTGCAGCATTGGCATCATGTGCCAGCTGGTTGATGTTGTTAGACATCGTGGCGATAAGCCTCAATGCCTCTGTATGTTCTGGAACCAGCACTTTGACGGGGCGGTCTGTAACTATATAATATATCAGATCACCCAACGTCATGTGATAGTCCTTAGCGCTTGAAGCGAGGCTTGTTTTCTCGCTCGGCTTCAGGCTTATCGTTACCCTGGCCGTTCTTTTTTCCTCTTTCGGCTTCCTGTTTCTGAACTTTAGTTCTTTCCTTGGCGTCCCTTTCGGCTTGTCGTTTTGCTTCATCTTCTTTTCTCTTTTGTGCTTCCTGGATGGCCCTCTGCCTCCGGATGCGGTCGTTCAACTTTTTCTGTTCCTCTTCACTCAGACCAACCTTGACAGATGGAACAACTGGCTTAGTAGTGTTGGCGGTTCTTGTGCGAGGCTTCCTCTTCCTACCTTCCTCTTCGGTAGTGGCACCTGATGCCTGGTGCTTCAGCTTTCTCTCTTCGCGTCTATCCCACCCCTCAGGATAGTGCAGTCCATATTTCTTAGAAACATCGACTGCAGCCTTGGCCATTCGTTTGCCGAGGTACTGGGTATTGATGCGTTCACCTTTGAAGTCGTTTATCAACATGAGCATGTGATAATGGTCATTATCAGTGTTGGTATGCTCAGGAATGATATAGGGAATGTTGTCTAAATCGATGCCTCTATTTTTACATTCATTCACAAACTCGTGAAGCATCAGCTCACGAAATTTAGGGTCTTTAAGGCGTTCGTTATCTTCATCACTATGGCTGATGACAACACTGTAAGCCTTGACCTTAAATTTCGGATTGACGTATGCTTCCAGCATGGCAAGTTGGGCTGTAGGACTCATGTTAAGTCCTACGCCATTCGCCATGATGACCTTGCCTCCCTTCTCTGGATGGCGCAGGGCGCGATCATAGTAGAGGGAGGATTTGAGCGAACGGGTAGGTTGCACGTTTGCGAACATAGCGAGAAATTTTAAGTTCAACTTCAAATTTAGAGCGTGGGCGAGGCTGTTTGCAAATTTGCAGATTTGCGAAACAAAGCCGATGCCGGAGGGGGTGTCGGGGTCTCCCTGACATGGGGTGTCGGGGGTCTCCCCTGACCAAGATGTTTTGTATGGAGTTCGGGGTGGGTAGCCTCGTAACTGCATCACAAAAGACATCTTGCCTACTTCACGCGCGTTTCTGACTGCAAAGGTAGTGAAAATTTCGGAATTACCAAATATTTCGCCAGAAAATTTTGGTAATTCTGGAATTGAGCGGACTGCGCAGGCTGATACGTGTGGGAAGTTCACGAAGTGCATCAGCTGGCAGCAGTGGAGCCTGGTGCATACTTCAGCATGTGGGAGGTGCCTGTCATCCTCCCTCTTGCCGAAGTATGTGACAGGTGGAGCGGATGACGGGTGGTGAACTTCGGGTCATCCGTGCTTTGTAAATCTGCAAATCTGCAAATTTATTTATTTGCAAACTTGCAAATTTGCAAACACGTTAAACAATGGAGAGCAGACAGGACCAGGCGATGTTGATAACATCGACGGACGCAGACTGTTCGATACCGCTTTCGTTAATTTCATTAACATTCTGCCTTTACTTTGAATGTTAACGGAATTAACAGCAAGGGGGATGGGGGACGGCGCATGAGACCCCATAACGTCAGTACAACAGAGCGACCTTCAGGGAGTGGTTACAGGCGGTTGCTCCTTAGAGCCGCCAGCCAGACGTTGAGGAACGAGACGGTGCAGATGGTATAACCGCCAAGGAGATTTCAGCCAATGGCGGACAAGAAATCTCCCTCGTATAAGTCTCATTCCTTCTTCACCACCTCCCTGTGTATCTTATGATAATTTGGGTCATCCGGATTAGTCAGAGCCGACATCATTTCATCAGCTGTCAACTCCATCTGATACTGAGGACGGACTGGCTCCAGGTTCTCAGCCATCCACCGCTTCATATCCTCAAACGATGTAAAAGCAGGCTCCTGGCTCGCGCGTTCGTTTGTTCCTGGCTCATCGAGCAGATTCCACCACTTCCTGACTGTTGGACGGGTAAGTCCAAGATCTCTTGCACATTCAGACTTGTTGTGGCTGTCAGGATGCTCTTCACGCCATTTAAGTATCATGACAGCATTCTTGCTGTTCTCAACGGTTTCATGCTTGCGTCCATTATGAGCGTCCCAGGCTTCACCCCGTTCTGCACAAAGAACGTCTCTTGTAGCCCTACAAACGCCCAAATGCACGTTCAGCTTGCGTTTGTTGCGCTTCACACGCTTAAGCTCTATGCCCGTCATGCCGGAAATCATTTCAAGCCTCCATCGAATAAGATCTTCGTTCCCGTAAGATTTCAAGGCCTTTACCACATCGGCATCGGTAAATTCCTTCGAAGCATCAGGAGAAAGCGCATTAAGTGTCGGAATAAGATCCATAGCGTCACGCTTGACCTCTTCGTAAGGAACATTGCATTTCATAGCGCAGGCCACAAGATTAAGGACGCAGTAAAAACGATGGCCGTACTTCACACCTCCCTCAGCTGGATTACGCAGACGCTCAAGCCAGCCGTCATAAAGCGACCTGTCTGTAATCCAGTGTTTCTTCTTCTCGCCCGGTGCCAGAAGCTTTCCGTATTTTTTAAGAGCCTGGGCACGTGTCATACGAAGTGGGTTGTGAGCACGACCACCACGTTCAAGCTCCATCAGAACTTTCGTCGAGAAGATCTTGCTCAATCTCTTGTTACCAATGAAGTATTGGGCGAGTTCACTGAGAGTCCAAAAATCGCGATCGTTGAATTTCCAAGCCTCGATGCAGGCACCCATGCCGACAGTCTTCTTCGTTTCCATATCCTTGCACAATGGCTTGGTACGGGTCTCGGGCAACCTGAAGGAGTGGTAGATGCCGTGACACTTCAACTTCTCCACACGGCTCGTACCACCTTTGCCGTCCTTGGAAGGGTAAAACACCAGGTCGTAAAGCAGTGCTATGAGCTGCTGCAACAAACCAACGTTATGGCCGTAAAGAGCCATCGGGGTACGCATGATGTAGTACAGGTGCAGTCCATGGCCGCTGCTTACTATCAGATTTGGCACTGGAATGAGTGTCAAACCGAGACCAGTAAAAGGAGCATGATCAAGTGGTCGCAGGAACCCATTCCACAGCACCTGGATCTGCTCAGGCCCAACATCGTCAAGGTCGATGGCAAATGCATACAACATCCGTGCGTTCTTGTTGGTACTACGGTTGCCGACGTAGGTGATGGGGGAGGTGAGCGCAAAGTAGCGATGCTCCAGCCAACTGTCGGTTTCCCAGTCTCTCTTCAAGATGATCTTGTGCGTATTGCGATCGGTTGTATCGGTGCCATCAGCCTTCTGCGACCCCTTCTTGGATCGAGGCGATTTATAGAACACGATGGGGTTGTAGGTGAACTGGTTCTCGCTGTAGTCGTGAGGCAGTCCGTTGTTGCGTTCGTCTGCCCACTTGCGGTAGGAGTCGCACATCCGTTCCTCGAACGGCTCAAAGTTCGCCTCACCGTTCATGGGGCGTTCGAAGATTTCACCAATGAAGTCACGCAGGTAAACCCGGCTGACATCGAAGTCATGCTGGGTGTTGATAAACCGACTCTTTGCTCTGTACTCTGCCAGCTCTGTGCAGTCGATGGCGGATGGGTCAACCGACTCCAAACCAAGTTCCGCTATGTCCTCAGCGGTGAGGTTGTACACGTTCTCCATACTCGCGATATTTTTGGTTTTACCCCAGGATGCGAGCCTCCGTTGTCGGCTCGACCCATCGGGGGGCGTATGTTATCACTATGTTTTATTTTCCACTTTTTACCGCCTGCCGCCAAGACTCTTTTTTCTGCAGGGAGTGCGCCTCCGTTGTCGGCGCATCCATCGGGGGGGCGTATGTTATCACTATGTTTTATTTTCCACTTTCGGTGCAAAAATACGCTTTTTCCTTGATATCTCCAAATAAATTCCGAAAAAAGTGAGTTTTCTTGGATTATCTCGGAGGATATCCCCATTTTCTCGGAGGAAACCCGATTTAATTATAATTTGTGTACGCAATTATAAATTATTAACTTCTTAATTTTGTGTACGCAATTATATTTTTGTATCTTTGCACCCAAGAAAACATCATTGACTATGGCAAAGAAGAAAGTTGAAGAACTGAACGAGGAACAGGAAAAAGTGTTCTATTCTTTCAAGAAGGGTGCTAACATCTTCTTGTGTGGTAAGGGTGGTTCTGGAAAGAGCTTCCTTACCAGGTATATCATAGACTATTGCAAAAGGAACAATAAGTCTGTCTTGATATGTGCGCCTACAGGTATTGCTTCACTCAACATCGGAGGCAGCACCATTCACAGAGTATTCAAAGTTCCGGCGAGGATTCTTCAGAAGGGCGAGCGTTGCTATGAGAAGAAAAAGTTGGAGACCATCGCCAAAGCTGATGTCATCATCATCGACGAAATATCCATGTGCAGGATTGACGTCTTTGAATATGTGGCAAAGACGCTGCTCTACTTCAAGCCGAAGAAACAGTTGCTTTTCGTTGGCGACTTCTACCAGTTGCCTCCTGTTCTGCCGAGTCAGGACAGCAGCGCATTTTCTCAGATCTACGGAAACAAACTCTTTGCCTTTGAGTCCGAAATGTGGACGATGCTGGAGCTGCACACCATGGAGCTTCAGACATCAATGAGACAGAAAGACAAAGCTTTCGTGTCTGCCCTCGATAACATCAGAGCCGGACACCCAGACTTTTCCCTGTTCCAAACGGACAAACCAGCTGACCCCACAGCCCTTACCGTTTGCGGAACCAATCGGGAAGCCGACGATAAGAACCAGGCACAAATGAGGAACCTGGTAAAACAGGGTGCAAAGATTTACAAGTTCACGGCCACCATCGGCGGCACTGTCGAGCCTGCAGAGTTTCCAACTGAGCGCGAAATGGCTCTCTGTATCGGTGCCAGGGTCGTGATGTTGAACAACGATCCTGATGGTCGTTGGGTTAACGGAACCTTTGCAACCGTTGCTGACGTAAACAACGACATTCTGACTGTCAGGATAGAAGGGAAGGAAGGGAAGCCCGTCGAGGTTAAGCCCAACAAGTGGACGTTCCTTGATTACGAAATAACCAGGACGAAAGACGGAGGCACGAAGTTAGGCACCGTGGAGCGAGGAACCTTTGAGCAGTATCCTGTCCGTCTGGCATGGGCGATTACAATCCACAAGTCGCAGGGGCAGACATACGACCGTGTAAATGTTGATATCAGCAGCATCTTCGCAGAAGGCCAGCTGTACGTTGCCCTGTCGAGGTGTCGCACACTCGCAGGGATGCGTATTATTGGTACATTGACAACAGAGAAGGTTAAAACATCTGATGCGGTCTTGCGCTTCATGAGTGGTGACCACCGTCCGGATCGGCAAGGAGAAATGCTTGGTTTCTGGGACGAGGAAAGAGAGAACCCTTCCGATGAAAGATACCAAGAAGGATATGATGACGGATATGAGGATGGCACGAATGACACGAAGGCAGAGTACCAGAAGATGATTGATGCCGACAAGAGTGTCAAGCGACTGTCAGCATACACCACCAGACAACGAGAGTTGGCCGAGATAGAGGATCCTGAAGAGAGAAACCCCAAACACGCAGGAAGGCCAAAGAAGCCATACACAGAAAAGGCACAGTCGAAGGCCATCAGGGTTGTTGGCTCTATTGCCGACGAGGTGAAATCCATCAACGACTTCATTAGGGAGCATCCCGATGAAGAGGACAGAGTGAAGTTCCTCCTGAGCAACATCATCGAGCAGTTAGAGTAACAACAGAAGGGAAAAGAATGGTTTTGTATATTTTTAACTGAAAATATTTGTTTGCAAACTTGCAATTTTATAAATTTGCAAACGATATAAACATACAGAGATATGAGTAATATATATAAGCTGCTGATGGCAGGCGCAGAACTGACCAGGAACTGGACGGAAGAACGCGCCAAGTTCGCAGAGTTCTGCAAGCCCTACTGGATGGAAAGAGGCGGCATCGGCTTTGTAAATCACATGGTAACACAGTATATTAACAATGACGAGCAAAGCATCGTGGAGTATCTATACAACCTCGATGAAGAAAATAAACAGCTCGTCATTAAGTATCTTGAATGGCGATAAATTTACTATTATGAGCAAGAATCATTTTGTGCTTTTCAGCAACATCAAAGGCGGCATCGGTAAGAGCAGCCTTTGCACTCTCTTCGCACATTATCTCACCGCTAAAGGTGAAGATGTAGCCGTTATCGATGCAGACATTCAAAGAACGATAGCAAGACAGAGAACGAGAGACAAAGAATCACGACCTGATGATAAATTACCATGGGAAGTATATTCCATCTTTGACTACAATGACAAAGGAGAGATAGAGAAGCTGCTACCTGTTCTTAAAGAGCAGGACGGATGGATTCTTGTCGATTGTCCTGGCAACATGGAAGTCGAAAGGTTGATACCAGTCTTTCAGGCTGCCGATTCAGTTGTCATCCCAACAACATATGGTGACAACGACCTCGATGCCACGGTAGAGCTGTTTGTTCCTGTTCTGCGACAGATCAACGAAACGGCAAAACTTATCTTTGCCCCTAATAGAATTAACGAGAGTAAGGCACAATTCAAAGAAGAGGCAAAGAGAAACAGGGACAAAGCATGGAACAAAGTACATACCTACGGAAGTTTAGTCGCACGTATCAAAGACAGTATTGTTTTTGATAACAGTCGATTCAACACCATAGACCCACTCAATCATTGGCAGGCCAATGGAGTGATGCACTGTTTTGATGAAATTTACAAAGAATTAAAATAACAAAATAGATTATGGATTTAACAGCAAAATTAAATGCTGCTGCCAGTGGCAACAAGTCACAGCAGCCGAAGGTAGAGAAGGTGGCCACCACCCAGCCTTCAGAGACGAAGAGAGTGAGTAATCGCTCCATTACCTGCAGCCAGGAACTTCGTGACAGACTGCGCATAATGGCAGCTAACAAGGGTGTACCCATGCAGGCCTTATTAGAGGAGTGGATGGCGGAAAAGCTTGATGCAGCAGGGTTTTAGAAATTTGCAAAATCACAAATTTGCAAACGCCGGGTATAAAAAAACAACAAGATTATTTCATTTACCTAAAATCCGCAACTATCATCCAATACACGATTAAGGGTAGATTTATGAGTCGTTAGTAGCAGCTTTCAGTAAAAAGCAACAGCACAACATCAATATGTAGCCACCATCCCCTTACCCCACGATGCGACTTGAGGTA
>JAFXDG010000029.1 GCA_017521285.1 Bacteroidaceae bacterium
ACGGTGTGAACACCACTCCCGTCTATTGGCCCGACGAGAAGGCCGATGCCGAGAACAACGTGATGAAGATGATTGCCGACCACAAGTTCGACCTTATCGTCAACATCCCGAAGAACCACACCAAGCGCGAGCTGACCAACGGTTACAAGATTCGCCGTGGTGCCATCGACCACAACATCCCCTTGATTACCAACGCCCGCCTGGCCAGTGCCTTCATCGAAGCCTTCTGCGAGAAGGGCGAGGAGAATATCCAGATCAAGAGCTGGCAGGAGTATAAGTAAACAGACCCACCCCATCCCTCCCTGTGAGGGAGGGGGTATAGAATAGGAAAAAGGCTGCACACGTTGAGTGTGTGGCCTTTTTTAGTGGATTTAATCATTTTTCGTTTCAATTTTTAGTCCCCTCTCCTTCGGGGAGGGTTAGGGAGGGGCTTCCCCCTCACCCCTTGCAAATCTCATCCGCCGGGCGGGCCGTTGCCGTCTTCCACACACGCCACCCAATGCAGAGGGCCACGAGCAGGGCTACGGCCATGAAGATGCCTACGTAAATCCACCACGATATTTCGGTTTGCACCACATACTGCTCCAACCATGGCTTCATGCAGGCATAACCGATGGGGAAGGCCACTACGGCCGCTATGGTTTGCAGGCTCATGTATTCGAGGAAGAACATGTCGAGAATGTCTTTCGTGGTGGCGCCAAACACTTTGCGCACGGCAATCTCTTTTCTTTTTTGTTCACAAGTGAGCATAATCATCGACCACACACCGAAGAGGGCGATGAGGATGCAGACGCCGGTGATGATATTTAGGAGTTTTTGCAGGTTTAATTCTGATTCCAGATATGTGTCAAACTCTTCTTCTGCATCCTCGAAATAGAAATCACCTCCCTCGTATCGCTTGACATATTCTTTATATTTTCTCTTGAGCGTTTTCCAATCTTCACCTTGGTATTTGAATAAAAACATGGAACCAGGATTGTAAGAACGTTGCCAGGTCACCTCTTTGCAAAAGAATGTCGGATGAGGAGGGGTCAGTGGCCCCATGTTGTGAAAGTCTTTGACAACACCAACCACATGTAAAATTACGTCCGATGAAAACTCTATCTGCTTGTCTATCGGATCATCCCAACCGAATTCCTTGACGGTAGTTTCGTTGACAACAATGGCCATTGGATCGTCTTCTTCACTTAGGAAGTGCCCCTGCAACAGCCTCAATCCGTAGAATTCGGGAAGTGCATATTCCTTGTCTTCAAAGTAATGTAAATAGATGTTTTTGTTTAGAATCTGTTGATTTGGCCCTAAATATCCACCGATACCAATCACCTCTACACCGTAAGTAGGGAAAAGTGAATTTCTCCTTCGTATCACTTTCACCACTTCGGGTTGTTGGCGGAGGTAACTGGCAAAAGATTCTATTTCATCTTCCGTCAAGTCGTAAGTCTGAATATGACCGATATTGTTACGCTCAAAGCCGAAATCATTGTAGCGCAGGGCATGAATCTGTTTTTGGAATACCACAGTGCAGAAGATAAACAGGATGCTGATGCACATCTGCAGGCATACGCTCAACTTACGGAAGTTGGAGTAGCTGAACAGCCCCACTTTGCTTTGTATGGAGTTATGCAGTGCCTGACGACGGAAAAAACCGATGACTGGTAGTGAAATGAGTAACGACACACCACCTACCCACAACATGTAGATGCTACTTTCACTATATACAAATTCTATATCTTTGGGCAGCTCGGCCATTTGGCAGAATGGTTCCCTGACGGCATCTATTACGAAGATTCCCAACAGAAGGGCAATGAACAGTACCAGTCCGTATTCGATGAGGAATTGCAGTATTAAGTTTCTTTTCGTAGCACCAAACACCGTGCGCAGGGCAATCTCGCGTTGGCGGATGAAGAGACGGTTGATGAACATGGTCAAGTAGTTGAGCAATCCACACAGAATCAGTAAACTGCTGGCCAAGGCAAACAGATAGATGTGCTCCACCTTCACCTTCACTTCGAGATAAAAATGGACGTGACGAAGCTCCGTCAGCGGTATCAGTTTGAATTTGTCCGTCACTTCCACCGCGTAGCTCGCCCCTTTTGACTGATGTATCTGCAACGTATCAAGCCGCTTGTTGATGGCTTCCACATCGGCATGAGGGGAAAGGCGAAGCACGTGTTCAAAACTGGGAGAATAAGGTATGTCGTAACCTTTGAAAGGATTATGGTTCTTCTTAGATGTATTGTTGCGTAACAAGTCGAAGTGAAGACAACTATGCTCGTCCCAGCCATCAACCACTGCTGTCACTGTATAAGGGACTATACTACCCTCTGTCCCCCCATCCAACGTAAACTCCTGCCCTAAGGGATCTTTGCCAGGCCATAACCGTTCGGCAGTCAAGCGGTTAATGGCCATTTCCCTATTGTTGTGCAGGAATCCATCTGTACCAGCCAAGATGCGGATATTGAACATCTCGAGAAAAGAACTGTCACAATAGGTACATACTATATTTGCAAGGAGCGAATCATTTTGTCTCAATTCCCAATAATACCTATTCGTAAAAGCCGTTACGGCCTCTACCTCGTGGCAATATTTCACCACACTATCGCAATATTGATTAGAAATCGTCCAAGCTCCTTCATTATTGACTAAGCAATACATCCTGTCCGCATCCTTATGAAACGCATCATACGTCGTCTCATACTTTATCCACATGCTTGCCAGTGCGAAGCAGGCAAAGCCGATGGCCAGACTGACGATGCTGACCACTGATTGCAGGCGGTACTTTACCAATTGCCGCCACGCGAGAGTTAGATTATGCTGTATCATAATTCAAGCCCCCTTTGGCTCCCCCAAGAGGGAGGATTCAGGGATTGTTTTTAAGTTATTTATTCTTTTTATATTTAGTTTATTTTCAACATTCTATGGTTTCTTTGAAATCCCCTCTTAGGAAACCATAGTTTCTCTTAAGGGTAAATCCAGTTACGCTTAACAGAAACGGGAATATCTCTTAAGAGCATTTCACTTACGCTTAACATTGGTTGGATTTGCCTTTTCTTTATTCGCTGCAAATATACACACTATTATATATAAAACAAGAATTTCTCTGTAAAAAATGAAAAAACGGGCAATAAAAATACAATAATTAGTCTGTGTAGTCACATATATACATTCATGTATATAAATAAGGTGGATTCAGGGTGATAAGGGGAAAGAGATGTCTTTGCCAACAACCATTGTTCAAGGTTCCAAGTTCAAGGTTTAAGGTTCATGCTGTCTCTGTCATTTTGAGGACGATAGGACGAAAAATCTGACGAGTTGTTGAGCAAAGCGAAAAATGCGTCAGCATAAATTGCTTTGTGCTTGCGTTCACACAGCTCCTTCGCTTCGCTCAGGATGACAAAGACGGCATGAATTTGAATTTTAAACTTTGAACTTTGAACTTGGAACCTTGAACCTGAAACTTGGAACCTTGAACCTTGTCAACTGAACTTTCTCCCTAAAACCTTGCTTATCTCATAAAAATATTGTTCCTTTGCGACAACAAAGATTTCGGGTAATGGATAAGGAAAGAAAAACGTATGAAATGGAAGAAGCTGAACCAATGATTGCAGCAGAACCTATGGCAGCCTACGGGAATGACCGGCAGACAGTCCTATTGTCTTCGGCACGCAATGTACGCGGTGATGTGGCGCGTGCTATCACAGGTGAAACGTTGTTGTCCAGACTGCGTCCGCGTATAAAATCACTGTTCGAATGAATGTCCTTTTTGCCCCCGAAGTAGAGGATGACCTTTATGCTCTTGTCAGAGCATTGATAGACAAGGGCTATTTAGGAACGTATGAATTTGCCGTTTCATACGTTGAAGATTTGGTGAATGATGTCGTGCAAAACATTCATTCTAAATTGAAGAAGAAAGCTCCCGTTCATTTTTACCGTTATGGCCAAAATTTGAGATATATCACCTATCAGCGCAATGCCCATACCACATGGTATATCTTTTTCGAAACATTACCAGATTGCTATTTGGTAACATATATCACTAACAATCACGTGGCTGGACATTGGATGCTGTAGAGGTATCTTTGCCAACGGAACAATTTATAAAGCAACAGTATGGAAGAAGAAAGCAAACCGAGACGAGCCAGACGCACCAAAGCGAGCATCGAGCAGGCCATCAACAAGGCGGCCAAAGACCTTGTGTTGAAAAAGGGCTTTGCCGGAGTGGCGGTGTTGGACATCATCAAGAGGGCAAAGATTGAGCCGGTAACCTTCTACAACCGATACAAGAATCAGGAAGAGTTCTACGACAGTTTTGTACGCCAGTCTGACTACTGGTTCAACGACACGTTGACGATTCCTGACGAACTGCAGGAGACGGAAGAGGGGTATGTGGCCATTCTGCACAAACTGATAGACGGCATGGCCGATGACTCGGTGATGCTGGAACTGCTACGGTGGGAAATAGGTGACACGAATGTGGTGACCCGCCGCACGGCCATGAGCCGCGAGTTTCACACGCTGCCCTTGATAAAGCCATACGAAGATGAGTTCCGCCGATACGGAATAGACATCACGGCCGTGACCACACTGCTGATTGCGGGCATCTATTACCTGAACCTGCACCGCCGCTGTTCGCCCTTCTGTGGGATTTTCATGGAGGAGAAAGAGGGACGGGACAGGATAAAGGAGACCGTACGGTCGATTATCCGCATCTTGTATCGGCACAAAGAGGAGAAAGAGCGCCAGCAACGCTAGCTGGAGAGCATCGCCGAGCGTCTGCGCAAAAAGGGCATGAGCGAGGAGGACATCAGGGAGTGCCTGATGGGGGAGTGATTGCCCCCCCCTTCATGTAGAAGTGAATCGGCAATGATAGGAATTTTATAGATGATTCTTCGTATATTTGTTCCCTGAAAACTGAATTGTCATGAGAAAGATATTATTATCATTATCACTAGGTTGTATGATGGTGGCTGCACAGGCACAACGGGTGGAGCATGGCCTTGTGGGCTTTGCCGCTACGCCTGGATACGGACTGGAAGGAACCATCGGAGGAGGATTGGGCGAGGTGGTGCGTGTGACCGATGAGGCCGGCCTGCGTCGCTATTGTGCGGCCGAGGAGCCTTATACCATTCTGTTTGAAGGTACGATAAAGACCACCGATGAACGCGATATCGATGTGGCATCGGACAAGACGATTATCGGGTTGGGTGGCCGTGCAGTGCTCGATGGCATCGGTTTCCGTGCCGAGGGGGTGAGTAATGTGGTCATCCGTGGATTCACCATCCGCAATGCCCATCAGGATGCCATTGCCTTCCGCTCGTCGCACCACGTGTGGGTGGACCATTGCGACTTGGGAAGCTCCGATGACGGATTGCTCGACTTTACCATAGGTTCCGACCTGCTGACCGCGTCGTGGAACCGTTTTCTCGACCACAACAAGGTGTCGGTGTGCAACTCGGGCACCCAACATGCCGAGGATGTGGGGCGCGAGAATGTGTCGTACCACCACAATGTCTTCCTGCGCACCACACAGCGCAATCCCCGCATCGGCTACGGGCGTGGCCATGTGTGGAACAATTATTACGAAGAGGTGAAGTCTTACTGCGTAGGTTACTTCTGTGGTGCCCGTGTGGTGGTGGAGGGTAACAGCTTCCACCGGTGC
Source organism: Bacteroidaceae bacterium (assembly GCA_017521285.1). Taxonomy (GTDB): domain Bacteria; phylum Bacteroidota; class Bacteroidia; order Bacteroidales; family Bacteroidaceae; genus Phocaeicola_A. The sequence goes on from JAFXDG010000029.1 coordinate 5,660, forward strand.
AAGACCCCGCTGAAGCAGATGTACAGTGCCGATTCCACTTCGGCCTTCTATGCCTACGTTTCGTCGGTGGACAACCTTTTCAATGAATGTTCGGGCAACACCCAGGGGACGGGTGAGGTGTTCGATGCCGGAAGCCTCTACGACTATACCATGACGTTGGACAAGGCGGCTGACGTGCAGGCACGGGTCACAGCTTCGGCCGGTCCTGTGGAAGGGTTGGAGTACGACCTCATTCCCCTGCCCAACCATGGACGCACGGATTATGCCCCCGCCGATGGCACGTTGCGCTGGAGCAAAGCCCCCGATGCGGTGGAGTATCAGGTCTATCTCTCCACCTCGCCCACCATACGGCC
>JAFXDG010000030.1 GCA_017521285.1 Bacteroidaceae bacterium
CACTGCTGATTACATGATTAGCACTGCTGATTATGTGATTAGTACTGCTGATTAAACTTTTGACTAAAGGCAAAACGAAAAAAGAGCAAGGCAAACCAACTTTTCCCTTAGGCAAAACCAAAAAGAGAGTGAAGCAATAGAAAAAAGGACTTTAAAACATACCAAATTTATGAAAGATTATTTGAAAAACCTCTTCGCCGCACGTGGTGCGGCCTTCTGGCTCAATCTGTTGGGGCTAAGTCTGGCATTCGTCATCTTCTACGTGCTGATGGCCGAAGTAAAATGGGTGCATGATTATGACCGTTGCTACCAGCATAGCGACCGCATCTATCAAGTGCGACGCCAGTTGGACACAAGCAACGACATGCAGAATCTGTTGTCCGTTATATATAATATGGCAACAACAGAAGATATTGCGACCCAGTGTCCGGCTATCGAATATGCTACTGCATTTGATCCGACATCCAATAAGATTCTGTTCTCTGATTCCGAGCATCCCGACAAGACACCCATTTCCATCGGGTTTATGAAAGTATCTCCAGATTTTGCCCATGTCTTCGGATTGGACATTGTGGAGGGTGACACCACTTTGTCGATGAAAGGTGTGCTTGCCCCTCTCAGTTTTGTCAAAAAACTCTTCGGTGAACAAGAGGGCTACGTGGGGCGTACAATGCTTGTTGGCCAAAACAAAGAAGAGTATGCCGTCGTGAACGGAGTCTATCGGGACTTGCCAGACAATGCCTCTATAGGAAATCATGTTTACCTTGCCATGGGTAAGGATGAATTTGAAGATTGGAAAAAGCAGACAGGAGCCATGAACTTCATGCTTTTCGTCCGTCTTCACAAAGGTGCTTCTCCTGAAGGAATGTTTGACCATTTGGAGTTGCCTTCTGATTGGAGCTATAACATGAAAGAGGCAGGTTTCCGAGAAGTCGTAAAGATGGCAGAACTCAGTGACTCTACCGCCGGTAGCAAACTGGTGGCGATGCCCATTGGCAAGATATGCTTCATGCCCAGTGTCTTCAACTTTGGTGGAGGATGCAACCAATATACCTATTGGCTCTATATTGTGTTGGCTATGCTGATTGTCTTCATTGCTAGCATCAACTACATGAATTTCGCCATGGCCATGATTCCCTATCGCATCAAGGAAATCAACATACGCAAGATTTTTGGTGAAAGAACTTGCACGATACGCTTGTGTATGATGAGCGAGACATTCCTGCTGGGCACTCTGGCTTTCCTGTTTGCACTCTTCATCCTGTGGGTGGTGGTGCAGAATGGATTCATGGATACCTATATGCAATGCGACCTTGCCTTGGCGGAGAACCTTCCCGTGTTGGGCATCCTCTTCCTTGTTGCTATGAGCGTACCTCTGCTGGCTTCTGTCTATCCCACGTGGTACACCACTTCACGCAAGCCTGCCTTGGTGATAAACGGCAACTTTGCCCTTTCTGAAAACGGACGCACTTTGCGTCATGCACTGGTGGGGGTGCAGTTCTCCCTCTCGTTGTTGGTGGTCATCATCCTGTTGCTGATGAATGCCCAGCATTACTACATCCGCCATGCTCCCGTCGGCTATGCACGCGATTCTATCCTTTACGTAAAACCTGTTTTACACACTCATGACAAGGAACTAAAGATTCGTCTGAAAGAGCATCCGGCAGTAATGGGGATGGCAGGATGTGACAACCCCATTGGCACATCGGATGTAGCATCCGTGTGGGGACGTGAAATAAAGGGCCAGCAGGAAAGTTTCCGGGCCTATACCGTGGATGTTGATTTCATGAAAGTAATGGGAATCCCCATCATCGCAGGGCGCGACTTCCGCGAAGAAGACAAAAGAAACACATTCATTTTCAACGAGAGTGCCCGATTGGCTTTCGGACTCACGGACGTAGAGGGAGAGAATGCGGACTTTGTCGGAATCATTCCCGATATACAGACTTTTTCGTTCCGCAAAGAGATTGTCCCTACGGGCTTTGCGCTCTATCAGGGCGGACATCAGTACTATATCCTACGCATTGATTCTCCCAAGAATTTCCGTGAAGTCACGGCTTATGTGAAGAATGTCATCCAAGACCTCTATGGCTCGACGGATGGGTTGGAGATTTTCACCGCCGACGAAGCCCTTGACAACACGTATGAGGAAGAGAACAAGCAGACAAACTTGTTGCTCATCGGCTCTGCGGCCTCCTTGCTCATTTCCCTCATCGGAGTGTTCGGCCTCGTCCTCTTCGAGACGCGCGCCAAGCGCAAGGAGATTGGCATCCGCAAGGTATTCGGTGCTACCACGAAGGGTATCCTCGTGATGTTCAACATGCAATATCTCCGCACGCTCGCCATGTGCTTCATCATTGCCGCCCCCGTGGCCTATACCTTATATAATAAGTGGATAGAATCGTTCGCCTACCGCACACCCTTGCACTGGTGGTTGTTTGCCGTGGCCTTCCTCATCGTGGCGATTGTCGTCTGCCTCACCGTGACCATCCAAAGCTGGCGTGCGGCCAAAGAAAGGCCGGTGGATACGATAATGAAGTGAAGAAGACCCACCCTGACCCTCCCTGTGAGGGAGGGAATGTTTAACGGAAGAAAATAAGGACAAAGAAAAATATGATGCATAACTTTAATTCATACACCAAAGGGCTTGACCTTGAATTCCTGAAAGCTTATTGCATGGAAAAGGGAAAGTTGTTAAGCTTGTCACGCGGAGAGATTCTGGAAGATGTAGGAAAACCTGCACAATGGGTTGCTTACGTGGTGAAAGGCAGTTTTAAGTACATCGTCCGCAACGAGGTGGAAGCAAAGGACTACATTACAGGATTTGTTTTCGAACGTGAGTTCGTGGCCGACTATCCGAACTGTCTCTATGGCACAAAGTCAGAAATTCGTATCGAAGCCAACACCCCGTGCGAAGTGTATGCTATTAGAGGTAACGACCTGCTAAATCTGTATGAGGAGAGTGAAGATAAAGCAAGTATCGGCCGCCACATTGCTGAACACCTCTTCATGCAGACCTATTCCCGCTTTCTCGACCATTACAGGCTTGATGCTCGCGGAAGATATGAACACCTGATAGCCCGTTGTCCTGACATTGTCCAACAACTTTCACTGAAGGAGATAGCATCCTTCCTTAACATGACACCACAAATGCTCTCTAAAATACGGAAGGATATAACGTTTGGATAGAATCAATCCTTTTCAGTGCACAGGCAATCGTACACATAACCAGGGCTTTGATAATACAATTGTGATTCAGGATTGAGCAGATTCTCGTAAGTTTGCGAGTTATACACTTTATCGAAAGCATCGGGCATGGACAATCGTTCGTTTTCCATCACCAAACGAATCAAATCAGAAGTCATCCCTTCTATCATGTACTGAAATTGTCCTTCCGTTATTGTCATAAGCGAATCAATTTCTCAATCCCTTTTTGTGTACAAAAAGCGTATTGAAATGTTATACCTTTGTGATACTGTATTTTTTGCAGGAACTGTTCGAATGTTATATTGTTACGTTTGAAATCACGAATCTGCAAACCTATATAATCATCGGCAATAGGCCCGTAAACAACATCGTAATCATGTTGGAATTGTTGATTCTCATCGCGATTGTTGAATACGAACTCTGCCCACTCTCGGGTATATGAATCAAACAGTTTTGCGTTTAATTCGTTAGAAGACAAACATTCAGCATTAAATTCGAACTCTGAAACAATCGCTTCTCCGCCAAACTGAATAACTTTAGCTTCAGCCATTTTCAATGCCTGTTCCTCCTCCGCAGACAAATAAAAGGCTTGTCCAAAGTCCTTATACCGTTTTGACTTTGATAAGTCCACCGTTTCTATGGAAACATTCGAGCCGTGAAAGAGTTTCATACCAGTTTTCCCCCATGCCTGTGACAAAAAGCGGCCATACCATCCACCATATCCCGAAATGGCAAAGTGTGCAGTATGTCGTAATGATTCAGAAACATCTGTACGCCACCATATTGATTGATATAACGGTATGATTCCCTGTTTGACAAACCGAACCGTTTGCCAAATTCATCAATCAAAGCTACCAGAAAATCAATTTTATGCAGATTCAATCTATCCATAACCGCTTCTCTTGTTGATTTGCTGCAAAAGTACAACTTTTTTGCTTAAATACAAATAGAAGTCTGTTTTTGTTGCCCTTTAAGGTGTTAAAGACAGGTATAACCATGAAACTATTTTCATAATTGCAGATTTTGCTTTCTCTTTCAATAAAAAGGTTGTTTACAGCTTCCTCTTTTTGTCTATTTTTGCGAGAAAATGATTTTAAGACAAACTATTTAATATGAAAGACTACTTAAAGAACCTCTTCGCCGCACGTGGTGCGGCCTTCTGGCTCAATCTGTTGGGCCTCAGTCTGGCATTCGTCATCTTCTACGTGCTGATGGCAGAAGTGATGTGGCACGTCACCTTCGACCGCTTCCACAAGGATGCGGACAGGGTGTGTCAGGTGTTCCATAGGAATACTCATTTTGACAACATATATGGCTCTTCCGGGCAAGAAAGGCCTGAAATGGACACTTATACGGCCGCTTTTATGGAAGAGATAGTCAAAAGCAGCCAACAATTCGAGAATTATGCAGGTATCTTTAATTTGGGAGGCTTAAAGGGTTATGATTATATTGCTCCGTCAGAGAATGAGGATGCTGAGTCGTTGGCAACCCGAATATGGTATTGCACGCCTGACCTGTTCAGCGTATTCACTTTCGACCTCATTGAAGGTGATACGGCCGCTTTTCGCGATTCGCACAACATTTTCATCCCGTTGAGTTTGGCCAGGAAACTTTTTGGCGAATCAGATTCGTACATCGGCAGGCAATGCCGTGTGGCGGAGCAATGGGATGTGAATGTGGGTGGTGTCTATCGCGACTTCCCCACCAATAGTCAGATGAACAACGATGTCTATCAATGTTTGAACGAGCAACAACGGGAAGAGCTATGGAGTAATCATAACCAATGGTTTCACAATCTGTTTGTCAAGTTGCGGAAGGGGGCCGATGGAGAGAAAATCTCTGAAGAGTTGTTGGCCAATAGCCCTACGTTGCGTGAGAAAGCCTCACATTTCACCTTCATGCCATTGTCCGATGTCTATTATGTGCAGAATGAAACTTACAATTCCCACTTGGGAAGTTCGGATTACAACTTTGGCAAACGCAATGGCAACCGCATGTTGGTATGGGCTTTCGCGTTGGTGGCTCTATTGGTGATTGCGATTGCCGCCATCAACTATGTGAACTTCTCTATGGCAATGGTTCCCTATCAGATAAAGGAGATTAACGTACGCCGCATTCTCGGTGCAAAGGCCACTTCACTCAGATGGGGCATGATGAAGACGGCTGTCATCAATGTATTTGTAGCTGCCGTCCTTGCCATCGTCCTGTTGAAGGTCATCATCCAACTGGGCATTTTGAATGGTTTGCAGAATTGTGACTTGGCCTTCGGCGAAAATCGTGATACACTTCTGATGATGCTTGCCCTGATAGTGCTGCTCCCTATGATTGCCGGCTCTTATCCCGCTTGGTATCTGACCACGCGCAAGCCTGCATTGGTAATAAATGGCAATTTCGCCCTTTCGCCAAAAGGCCGGGAGTTCCGTTGGGGACTGATAGCCTTTCAGTTCACAATTTCCATTGTTATCCTGCAGGTGTTACTTTTATTTTCCGCCCAACAGCATTATGTGCGTACGGCACCTGTAGGGTATGACCGCGATTCGGTACTTTATGTGGAAGCTTCGAAAGAATATGAACGAAGCGTGGAGAATTTCAAATGGAAGGATTATATCGACCCCATGATGCAGACACTGAAGAGCAATCCCTTGGTGAGTGAAGTTGCGTGGACAGGTGCTCTGTTGGGACAGGACATGTTCACCTTGAACGCCATAAACCACGGTGATAGACATATCGCTTTCAATTTGTTGGAAGTGGGCGACAATTTCTTGACAACGATGGGAATAGATGTCACTGCAGGACGCAATTTCCATCCGGGAGAGAAGAACGTCGTCATTTTCAACGAAGCAGCCCGTAAGCAATTGGATTTGAAACTGAACGATAACATTGTTTTTTCTGGAGGTGTCATAGGATTTGTGGATAATTTCCATTACAAGAGTTTTCGTAAGGAAATAACTCCGATGGCCTTTGGAGTGACTGAAAATGTGGGAAACAAATTGGTGGTACGTCTGAACGCTCCTGAAAGAGTGGATGAAGTTATCCGCTTCGTCAACGAACAAAACCAACGAATTTCAGGAGGCAGATGTGAACTGGCCTTTTATACTCCTGACAGAATGTTCGGAAGCACGTACGCCAGCGAAATGAAACAATTGAAACTACTTCTTGTCGGCGCGATAGTCTCTCTCCTTATCCCCCTCATCGGAGTATTCGGCCTCGTCCTCTTCGAGACACGGGCCAAACGCAAGGAAATTGGCGTCCGCAAGGTGTTCGGTGCAACCACACGCGGCATCCTCGTGATGTTCAACATGCAATATCTCCGCACGCTCGCTGTATGCTTCGTCGTGGCCGCACCTGTGGCATACACCTTATATAATGAGTGGATAGAGTCGTTCGCCTACCGCGCCCCGATGCACTGGTGGCTCTTCGGTGTGGCCTTCCTCATCGTGACGATTGTTGTTAGCCTCACCGTTACCATCCAAAGTTGGCGTGCGGCCAAGGAAAGGCCGGTGGAGACGATAATGAAGTGAGAGAAGTGGGGGAGGGGGTGATTAGAAAATCCTTTCAGCTTCTTCGGCATCGAGTTGTAACTGGTGGGCAAGGGCTTCGCGGTTGAGAAACTTCTGTTCGCCACGGATGCGGCGGACAAACTCGATGCGCAAGGGATGGCCGTAGAGATTGCCTTCGAAGTGGAGCAGATGTACTTCGATGGTGCGATGGGTGTCGTTGTCGATGGTGGGGCGGCAACCGATGTTGAGCATACCTTTATATATATGTCCCTCTGTCCGCACACGCACGGCATATACTCCATCGGCGGGGATAAGTTTCAGGGGATTGTCCACCTGTATGTTGGCCGTGGGATAGCCCAATGTGCGACCAATCTGCTGGCCGGAAATGACGTGTCCGTCGAGAAAATAGTCGTATCCCAAGCAACGTGCGGCTTTGTCCACTTCGCCGGCCTCTAATGATGCACGCGCCACGGAGGAGCTGATGTTCGTGTCGTCCGGTTGGTAGGAGTCGGCACGCACAATCTCCATGCCTAACTCATCTCCGTAGCGGACATAGTCGGCAAAACCTTCGGCGCGGTTGTGTCCGAAGCGGTGGTCGTGACCGATGACCAATGTGTGCACATACAGTTGGTCGCGAAGGACCTGTTGCATGAAGTCGTGCGCCGAAAGGGCGGCCAGTTCGCGAGTGAAGGGTAGTGCCACACAGTAGCCGGCCCCCGTAGAGGCAAGCAGGGTGCACTTCTCGTCGAACGTGGAGAGCAGGCGGGGTTGGTAATCGGTTTGCATCACCATGCGGGGGTGTACGGGGAAGGTAATCAGCAGGGAGGAAAGATGGCGCTCACGGGCAACCTCGCACACTTGGCGGACGAGGAAACGGTGTCCGACGTGTACTCCGTCGAAAAAACCGATGGTGGCCACCGAGGGTGGGAGTGGGGAGGTCTGCAAATCTGATATGTCCGTGATAAGCCTCATGTTGTGGTGGGGTTATGCTTCTTGGTTATTCAATATGCCGTCGAACAACGGACGCCAGTCTTCGCCGGACTGGGGTTGGTAGGTGTGGAAACCCAATGAGCGGGCGGTGGCGCAGTTGGCCTCCGCATCGTCGATGAAGAGGGTCTCTTCGGGACGTACGCCCGTCTCGGCCATTACCGTGCGGAAGATGTCGGCGGCTGGTTTCACCTGATGCAGCTCGTAGGAGAGGAAAATGCGGTCGAAATAGTCCTCCGCCTGCCATCCGTTGTAGGGGAAGAGGCTGGTGACGGCCTTTTGCCAATGCGGCTCGTTCGTGTTGCTCAGCAAATAGAGGGGGAAGTGCTTCTTCAATTCAATCAGTGCCTCCAGCTTCCACGAGGGGATGGTCACCAGAAAAGAATTCCAGGCTTCCCACATGGCATTGTCCGAAGCACGGCAATTGGTCAGACGGCGCACTTCGTTGCAAAAAGCCTCGGGTGAAATGGTGCCTTCCTCCAGCTGGCCGAAGAGCCCCTGCTGGCTATAGGCATCAATCAGTTTCTCCGCTTCGGCAAAGCCCAACCGGTTGAAAGCCTCCAGGCAACGGGCCTTGTCCAGCTCGACAAGCACTCCGCCGAAGTCAAATATCAGGTTCTTTATCTTGCGAATGTCCATACTGTGTCATAAATAAGCGTCTGCAAAGGTAGCCATTTTAGTTGATTTCGTGAAGAAGCGGGGCAAGAAAACCGCCATGGAGGGTGCAAAACCCCTCTTTCCTCTCCCTTTTTGGACGGTCGCCCTGCAAAAAGTTGCCCATTTGTTTGCATATCTCACCAATAAGCCGTACCTTTGCAGAGCAATTCCTAACGAACAGGATGTGCACGGGCTTTTAGCTCAGTTGGTTAGAGCAACAGACTCATAATCTGGAGGTCCTTGGTTCAAGCCCAAGATGGCCCACTTGAATGAAAAGCGTTAATTGCAGGGAAACAGGCAGTTAGCGCTTTGTTTTTTTTGTTTTCTTGGATGGCTCTTGATGCAGGAAAGGTGGGAGGACTTTCTTTTAACTAAATTTTTGACGAATTACTTGGAGGGCTAAATATTTAGTCCTAGTTTTGCAAAACTAAAACGTGTGTTATGCCTACAATACTTGGAAATATTCGGTTTGCGGTTCTTCTTTTATGCGAAAGAGCATCTTCCCATTCATGTACATTTGCAAAATGCGGATGGGAAGGCCAAGATTGCATTGGAGCCAGACATTGAACTGATTGAAAATAACGGTATCAAGCCGAAAGACCTCAAAAGGGCAATGAGTGTCATAGAACAATATAGAGATGAATTTGTAGAAAAGTGGAAACAATTCCACCTGACTATGACAATGAAATTGCCCGCATTTTCAGACGTTTTCCGCAATTGAACGTTTCAGAGGTGGCTCGCAGCATGGGCATCCACAAAAGTCTTCTTTCCAAATATATCTATGGCATGAAGCGACCAAGCGAGCAACGTAAGAATCAGATAAAGCAATCTCTCCGTTTGTTGGGGCAAGAATTGATGGCGGTTTGATAATATAGCCTCTATATTGAAAAGGACATTCATTTGTGGGTGTCCTTTTTTTGTGTTGACGATTGGAAAATATTTTGATACGAATGTGTGTCGTGTTGCTCGGATTTTGAACAGATAATATCTGTAAATGTGTGAAATAATTGTTCGGATGGGGTGAATGCGACCCGAAAATAGTTGGAGATTTGCCATATTCTTCGTATCTTTGCGGCCAACAATTGTTTTCTAAATAGTTTATAAACTCAAACCTACATCCGAACAAGAAAAACTGCATGGCAAAAAAAGAGATTTCACCAGAAACCGAAGCCTTCATAAGGGAACATGCCGAGGACAATGTGCAGACATTGGCCTTAAGGGCTGCACGATTCCCTAAAGTGAACATGGCCACGGCCATTGTACAGATTGCTGCCCGACAAACGGCTCGTGCCAAATTGCCCACATGGTGGAAGACTACGGGGGTGCGCTATCCGAGCCATCTTGCCATGGAACAATGCTCGTCGGAGGCGACGGCACGATACAAGGCAACGCTGATACCCGAAGAATTGAAAAATGGAAGCCTGACCGACCTGTCGGGCGGATTCGGCGTTGACTTCACCTGTATGGCGCAAGGTTTCAGCGAAGCCACTTATGTGGAAAGACAAGAGGAACTTTGCGCTTTGGCGGAGTATAATCTTCCTCTGTTGGGGCTTCCGGATGCCCAGGTGGTGAACACGGATGCTGCGAAGCACTTGGAGGGTATGTCCCGCCAGTCGGTTATTTTTATCGACCCAGCGCGTCGCGACTTGAAGGGCCGGAAGACGGTGCTCATCGGTGATTGCGATCCGGATGTGGGCCGCTTGCATGATTTGTTGATGGAGAAGGCCGAGATAGTGATTGTAAAGTTGTCTCCCATGCTGGATATCAGTCTGGCACTTGAACAACTTCCATTCGTCAGCGAAGTGCATGTGGTGGCCGTGGGAGGCGAGTGCAAAGAACTGTTGCTGGTGATGAAGGCTGGAGCCTGTTCGGCGGATGCGCGAATCATTTGCTCTAACTTGCCGACGGGAGCTGCTTCTGCATGGCATACTTCGTTCAACTTCACACGGAAAGAGGAGGAAGAGGCCGCTTGTCCGATTGCTGCTCAGGTGAAGAACTATCTGTATGAACCGAACAGTGTACTGATGAAGGCTGGTGCTTTCCGCATGGTAGCCGCCCGGTATGGAGTGGAGAAACTTCATCCCAATAGCCACCTCTACACCAGCGACCAGTGGGTGAAGGAGTTTCCCGGACGCCAGTTCAGAGTACTTGCTCAGGGGGGATTCGGAAAACGTGAGGTGAGAGAGTTGCTTGATTCGGTTAAGAAGGCCAATCTGACGGTTCGCAATTTTCCCAATAGTGTGGCCGACTTGCGCAAAAAACTCAAACTGGCCGAGGGAGGCGAGGATTACCTGTTTGCCACCACATTGTCCGAAGGAGAGAAGGCTTGGATTCTATGCCGAAAGGTGACAGAACCTGTTGGTGGCGACAACGTTTGAACAATATTACATAAAAATTAAATATGATTGACGCATTATTACTCGTAGGCGGTTTGTTGCTCATCCTTTGGGGCGCAAACGCTTTGACGGACGGCGCGGCTTCTGTAGCCAAGCGTTTCAACATTTCCAACCTCGTTATCGGACTTACCATCGTGGCCTTCGGTACTTCGGCACCGGAGTTTGTCATCAGTTTCCTCTCTTCCTTCAACGGAAGTGCCGGACTGGCTATCGGTAACGTGGTAGGAAGCAACATATTCAACACACTGATGATTGTCGGATGTACCGCCATTGTGGCTCCTATCCCCGTGGGTAAGGGTACGTTGGCCAAAGAAATTCCTTTGTGTGTGCTTTCGGCACTGATGCTTTTTGTTTGTGCCAACGATATTTTGCTTGATGGGGCGGGAAGCAACGTCATCAGCCGTACAGACGGTTTGATACTGTTGGGTTTCTTTGCCATCTTCATGGGCTATACCTTTGCTATTGCCAAAAGCGGAAATGGTGAGGATGAGGGCGAAATCCGCAGTTTCCCGATGTGGAAATCAGTCCTGTTCATTCTCCTTGGCCTCGGTGCCCTTATCGGTGGAGGCCAGTTGTTTGTCAACGGAGCCTCGGGCATTGCCCGTTCATTGGGAGTGAGCGAATCCATCATCGGCCTTACGCTGGTGGCCGGTGGTACGTCGCTTCCTGAGTTGGCCACTTCCGTATCGGCTGCATTGAAGAAGAATCCGGGCATTGCCATCGGTAATGTCATCGGCAGTAACCTGTTCAACGCCTTCGCCGTATTGGGAGCCAGTGCCACCATCAGCGACCTTCCGTTGGGAGGTATCACCAACTTCGACTTTGCGACCCTGATTGTGGCCAGTGTCCTCCTCTGGATTGCCGGCTTCTTCATGGGAAAACGTGTCATCACCCGCGTCGAAGGAATCTACCTGGTGGCCTGCTATGTGGCCTACACCACGTACCTGATTATGCAACAATAGGAGAAACAAAAAAAGAAGGCGAAAACCTTGTCTTATGGATGAGCTGACATCAGCCTTGGGATAAGGTAGCCTCAGCCTTGGGATGAACCTGCCTCAGGTTACGCTTAAGGTTTATTAAGGAATCAACAGAAAAAGGAATGATAAAAGTAAAGAAAGTAACGACAAAGAAGGAGCTGGAGACCTTCATCCGCTTCAACTACGAACTCTATAAGGAGAATCCCTACTCCGTGCCCGACCTGTACGACGATATGGTGGACACCTTCGACCGGCAGAAGAATCCGGCCTTCGAGTTTTGCGAAGCCGACTACTTCCTGGCTTACAACGACAAGGGTGAAGTGGTAGGTCGCGTAGCCGCCATCATCAACCACCGTAGCAACGAGACGTGGGAGAGCAAGAACGTCCGCTTCGGATGGATTGACTTCATCGACGACGAGGCGGTGAGCTGTGCCCTGCTCGACACCGTGGTCGCTTGGGGAAAGGAGCGCGGGATGAACGCCATGCAGGGTCCCTTGGGATTCACCGACCTGGACGCCGAGGGATTGCTCATCGAGGGATTTGACCAACTGAGCACCATGGCAACCATCTACAACTTCCCCTATTACCAGAAACACATCGAGCAATACGGTCTGGAGAAAGATGCCGATTGGGTGGAGTTCAAAATAAACATCCCCGACGGAATCCCTGACAAGATGAAGCGCATTGCCGACCTCATCAGCCGTAAATATGGCCTCCACATCAAGAAGTTGAAGAACATGAAGGAGGTGAAAGAGGGAGGGTACGGACAGAAGATTTTCGACCTCATTAACGAAGCCTATGCCCCGCTCTACGGTTACTCGCGGATGAGCCAGAAGCAGATTGACCAATACGTGGCCACCTATCTGCCCATCCTCGACCTGCGCATGGTGACGCTGGTGGAAGATGCCGAAAACAATCTGGTGGCCGTGGGTGTTTCCATGCCCTCCATGTCGAGAGCTTTGCAAAAAGCCAAGGGCAAGATGCTTCCCTTCGGATGGTGGCACTTGCTGAAGGCTCTCAAATGGGACCGTCCGAAGACCCTCGACCTGATGTTGGTAGGCGTAAAGCCCGAATACCAAAGTAAGGGAGTGAACTCACTGCTCTTCACCGACCTTATCCCCGTTTATCAGTCACTCGGCTTCAAGGATGCTGAGAGCAATCCCGAGTTGGAGACGAACAACAAGGTGCAGGCGCAATGGGAGTACTTCGATACCACCCAGCACAAGCGTAGAAGAGCGTATAAGAAAAGTATATAAAAAATATGGAAGAACTCAACCTTAATTTGAACCCAGAAGCTCCCACTGTGGAGTATAATGAAGACAACATCCGCCACCTGAGCGACATGGATCATGTGCGCACCCGACCGGGTATGTACATCGGAAAACTGGGCGACGGAAGCCATAGCGACGACGGTATCTACGTCCTGCTGAAGGAGGTCATCGACAACAGCATCGATGAATTCAAGATGAACGCCGGCAAGCGCATCGAGATAGACATCGACGAGAACCTCCGTGTCAGTGTGCGCGACTACGGACGAGGCATCCCGCAGGGAAAGATGATTGAAGCCGTCAGTGTGCTGAATACGGGTGGTAAGTACGATAGCAAAGCCTTCAAGAAGAGCGTGGGTTTGAACGGTGTGGGTGTGAAGGCCGTAAATGCCTTGAGCAGCCACTTCGAAGTGCGTAGCTACCGCGATGGAAAGGTTCGTTCAGCCATCTTCGAAAAGGGTGTGTTGCAAAGCGACACCACTCAAGACACTACCGACGAAAACGGTACTTACATCTTCTTCGAGCCGGACAACATCCTGTTCAAGAACTACAGCTACCGCCAGGAAACGGTGGATACCATGCTCCGTAATTATACCTATCTGAACACGGGTCTTGCCATCATCTACAATGGTCGTCGCCTCATTTCGCGCAACGGACTGATGGACCTTCTCAAAGACCGTATGACGGCGCAAGAACTTTACCCCATTGTCCATCTGCATGGCGAAGACATCGAAATAGCCTTTACCCACACCAATCAGAATGGCGAAGAGTACTACTCCTTCGTCAACGGACAATACACACCCCTGGGCGGCACGCACCAGAGTGCCTTCAAGGAGCACATCGCCCGCACCATCAAGGAATTTTATAACAAGAATCACGAGTACGGAGACATCCGAAACGGTATCGTAGCTGCCATTGCCCTCAATGTGGAGGAGCCGGTGTTTGAAAGCCAGACGAAGGTGAAACTCGGTTCACCCACCATGTCGCCCGACGGGGTGAGTGTGAACAAATATGTGGGTGACTTCGTGAAGCAGGAGGTGGACAACTTCTTGCACAAGAATGCCGAAGTGGCCGAGGTGATGCTTCAGAAGATAACCGATTCGGAAAAGGAGCGCAAGGCCATTGCCGGTGTGACCAAACTGGCTCGCGAACGTGCCAAGAAAGCCAACCTGCACAACCGCAAGTTGCGCGATTGCCGCATCCACCTCAACGACAACAAAGGAGACTCCCGCCAAGAGAGCAGCATCTTCATCACCGAGGGAGACTCGGCCAGTGGCTCCATCACCAAGAGCCGCGACGTGAACACACAGGCCGTATTCAGCCTTCGCGGTAAACCCTTGAACACCTTTGGATTGACCAAGAAAGTCGTTTACGAAAACGAAGAGTTCAACCTCCTGCAAGCAGCCCTCAACATCGAAGAAGGCATCGACGGCCTCCGTTATAATAAGGTAATTATCGCCACCGATGCCGATGTGGATGGTATGCACATCCGCCTGTTGATGATTACCTTCTTCCTGCAATTCTTCCCCGACCTCATCAAGAAGGGACACGTCTATATTCTGCAAACTCCCCTCTTCCGTGTGCGCAACAAGCGTAGCAAGATAAAGGACAAATCCGTAGTCAACGAAGCCATAGCCGAGAAGGGAACCAAAAGCGACTTCATCACCCGCTATTGCTATAGTGAAGAAGAGCGCGTGAACGCCATCGACCAGCTTGGCCCCGACCCCGAAATCACCCGATTCAAAGGTTTGGGAGAGATTTCGCCCGACGAATTCAAGAATTTTATTGGCCCTGACATCCGCCTTGAACAGGTTTCCTTGCGCAAAAACGATTTGGTGAAGGAACTCCTTGCTTTCTACATGGGCAAGAACACGATGGAGCGCCAAAACTTTATCATCGACAACCTGGTTGTAGAAGAAGACAAAGCGGAAGAGGAATTCAGTTGACAAAATACAAGTTGACGAGGCCTCATGCAGAACCATCCCTCGCCAATTTGTCCTCTTGTCAACTTGTCCCCTTGTTCCCTTGTCAACCTCAACTTGTTAACTCGTCAACTAAGAAAATGAAACGAGCCATATTCCCCGGCACTTTCGACCCTTTCACTACGGGTCATGCCAGCATAGTCCGCCGTGCTCTCACCTTTATGGACGAGATTGTAATCGGCATCGGTGTGAACGAAAAGAAGCGCACCGTGTTACCTACTGAGAAGCGTTTGCAAATGGTACGCGACTATTATGCAGACGAACCACGCATCCGTGTGGAGGCGTACAGTGACCTGACCATCGACTTTGCCAGTCGGGTGGATGCCCACTTCATCATCCGTGGCATCCGTTCGGTCAAGGATTTCGAGTACGAAGAGAGCATTGCCGACATCAACCGTCAGTTGGCTGGGTTGGAGACTATCCTGCTCTTTACCGAACCTGAATTGACCAACATCAGCTCCAGTGTCGTACGCGAACTGATGAGCTACGGCAAGGACGTAACCCCTTTCCTTCCCGAAGGAATGAAATGGAATTAAAAATTAAAAGTTAAAAATTGAAGGAAATTAAAGGCATGAAGAAATTCAATCTACTGATAACCACCCTCCTGTTCTGCATCCTCCCCATGCAGGCACAAAACGAACAGTCTCAGAAGCAATTGGCCCAATCCCCTTTGCGCAAGCTGCAACTGGCCGAGTTTGCCATTGCCAACCTGTATGTCGATAAAGTCGATGAAGACAAGTTGGTCGAAGATGCCATCCGTGGTATGTTGGAGAAACTCGACCCCCATTCGGCCTACTCCAATGCCGAAGAGGTGAAGAAGATGAACGAACCGTTGCAGGGCAACTTCGAGGGCATCGGCGTACAGTTCAACATGGTGGAGGACACACTGTTCATCATTCAACCCGTCTCGGGAGGCCCTTCTGAAAAGGTCGGCATCTTGGCTGGCGACCGCATCGTCACCGTGAACGACACCACCATTGCCGGTGTGAAGATGAGCCGCGAGGAGATTATGCGCCGCCTGCGTGGTCCAAAGGATACTCACGTCAAGTTGGGCATCAACCGCCACGGATTCAGCGAACTGCTCACCTTCGATGTGGTGCGCGACAAGATACCTTTGCACACCATCGATGCCTCTTACCTTATCCGCAAGGGCATCGGCTACGTGCGTATCAGTAGTTTCGGCGCTACCACCCATGCCGAGTTTACCGATGCCATCGGCAAGCTGAAGAAGCAGGGCATGAAGCACCTCATCCTCGACCTGCAGGGCAATGGCGGAGGTTATCTGAATGCGGCCGTTGACATTGCCAACGAGTTCCTGGAAGCCGATGAACTGATTGTCTATACCGAGGGTTTGCGCCAACCGCGCCGCGAGTTCAAAGCAAAGGGCGACGGCAAGTTGCGCACGGGCAAGGTTGTGGTACTGATTGACGAGTTTTCGGCATCTGCATCCGAGATTGTTTCCGGAGCCATTCAGGATTGGGATCGTGGACAAGTTGTAGGCCGCCGTTCCTTTGGCAAGGGACTGGTACAGCGCCCGCTCGACCTGCCCGACGGCTCCATGATTCGTCTCACCACCGCCCGTTACTACACCCCTGCCGGACGTAGCATCCAGAAACCCTATGACGACAAGAAGAAGTACAAGGAAGACCTGAACGAGCGCTTCAAGAAGGGTGAGTTTATCCATGCCGACAGCATTCATTTTCCCGATTCGCTGAAATATACCACCCGCAAGCAGGGACGCATTGTATATGGTGGGGGTGGTATCATGCCTGATTACTTCATTCCCCTCGATACCACCCGCTACAACAAGTACCATCGCGACTTGGCCGCCAAGGGAAGCATCATCAACACTTGTCTGCGTTACATCGACAGCCATCGTGAGGAGTTGACCAACCGCTTCAAGAGTTTTGATGCCTTCGAACAGAAGTTTGACATCGACCCTGAACTGCTCCGCCAGTTGGTGGAAAATGGCAACAAGGATGGTGTGAAGTACGACGAAGCTCTCTACACCGAAGCTCTTCCCCAACTGAAATTGCAGATGAAGGCACTCATAGCCCGCGACCTGTGGGAGATGAACGAGTACTACCGCATCATGAACGAAGAGAATGAGAGTGTGCAGAAGGCGGTGGAGTTGCTACAAGAAAAGAAAAAGTAGCAAGGAGGGCTATCAAAAATAAAATTAGGCGCGGATTACGCGGATTACACGGATTTATATTTTAATTTTATACCCGACCTACTTTAGATAAATAATCAAAAGAGGGAATAAAGAGTATAATTTATCCGCGAAATCCGCGAAATCCGCGCCTAAAAGTTGAAATGGCTGCATTTTGACATACCTTCCTTTTTTTTGTAAATTCGGTCTCTGTATCGTCTTTTGGCCGAATCAGTTCACGAAGAGTGTCAAGAAATTGGACGATTTTTAGGTCTGTAGAACGATTTAACGATTTTTTAACGGGATATATTTGGTCAATTCAATAATTTTGTAAGGCAAAACGGCAGAGACTCCCTGTTGTGTCTTGTGCATCCAAGAGAAACTGCGGCATCTGTAAAGGTGGAATGAATTGAATAGAAAAAAGAATAAATAACTTAAAAAATCCCTGAGTCCTCCCCTTTGGGGAAGTCAGAGGGGGCCTTCAAAATTATGATAGAACATAATCTAACTCTCGCGTGGCGGCAACTGGTAAAGTACCGCCTGCAATCAGCGGTCAGCATCGTCAGTCTGGCCATCGGCTTCGCCTGCTTCGCACTGGCAAGTATGTGGATAAAGTATGAGACAACGTATGACGCATTCCATAAGGATGCGGAGAAGATACACGTCATCATGTGGAACGAATACATTCACTGTAATGATATCAAGGAAGAAAGTCTGACCCAATTCCCTGAGGTAGAGAAAGTGAGTCGCATCTTCCGAACAAGCACCCCTTTCCGTACCGATGAAGGGAACATTGTGAGAGTCTTCGAATATTTGATATGCGACACTGCATTCATAGATATGTTTGGGATCCGCATCCTCGAAGGCTCATACGGATTTCTGCGCAATCCGCATGAAGTAGCTGTCAGCGAAGAGTTTGCTCGTAAAATGTGGGGCAAGGACTCTCCGTTGGGTAAGGAGTTGAAAGATACGGAAGGTAAATCCGTGCGCACCGTAACGGCAGTATTCAAGGGATGGGGAGAGCATACCTATTTCCCGTTTGATGTGTTAGGATACCTCCCGAACAGGCATGGGAACCGGTATATACAATCTATCTTCTTGAAACTCTCGGAGCATACCAACTTGGCTTCACTGAACGAACGCATAGACACAACTGGAATGGTCACTTTTGACAATGAAGGAAAAGAGCGGATAATGAATCCTGAGTTTTTCAATAATTATAAAGTGGTACCAATCACAGAAGTGCGCCATTCAACGTATGACTACAAAAAGAATGCTACCATCCGGATAAACCATATTTATCTGTTTGCCTATGCTGGGGGAATGCTTATCTTGTGCGCTTTGCTGAACTACCTGACCATGTTCGTCAACCGCCTTTTCATCCGCAAACGTGAAATAGCCCTGCGCACGGTGTTTGGTGCTACGGGTGGTAACCTGATGGTGCAATTCCTCACGGAGTATGGCCTGCTGTTTCTCATTGCCATGTTCTTCGGTAACTATATTCTGAAAATGTTGCTGAAGGGCTTCTCCGAGATAGCCCAACTTCCTCAAGATTTAGGCTATATCTATAGCGAAAGCCTCCTTTACATGTCGATGGTCATTGCCGTATCGTTGCTTGTTTCTGCGCCGCCCATCTGGTATTTCCGTCGCCAGTCGTTGCAGAACAGCATCACGGGGGTAGGAGGATTGTCAAACTACAATCTCTTCCGCCGCATCAGTACAGGGGTACAGTTGTTCATCGCCATGCTGTGCATTTTCTGCACCATAGTGCTACAGAAACAGATACACACTTTACGTCAGGGTGACTTGGGCTTTGAGCGAGAGAATCAAGTGGTAATGTTTCATAATAAGGAAGATGAAGCCATAGCTCTGCGCAACTTCTTGAAGCAAATCCCCGAGGTGTCCGACATCATAACGCCTCATCAACCGCTCTATCCCCTTCAAAGATATGGAAATGAGATACTCTATGTGAAGGACTTCCCTGAATTGGACAACGATTTGAAATTACGCTCATTGGAGGTAACGGAAGAGTTCTGCCAATTCTACGGATTGCGTCTATTACAAGGACGATGGTTACACGAGGGGGACAAAGATTGCCTGCTCATCAACGAGGCGTTGGCCAAGATAATGGGATGGACTGATGCGATAGGAAAAGAAATACCATGGAAAGGAAAGGTCGTGGGGGTAGTGAAAGACTTTCTGAATGAATCACCCACCATGCCAAGGCAACCCTATATGCTACTTCCCGAAAGACCCATGACCGAACGCGAAAGGAGAAGCGCGTATATGACATATTACACCATCTTTAAATATAATGAAGGCACATTGTCACAAATAAGCGAAAAGATTAAAGAAAAGGCCAAGAAGGAGCAATGGCGTGATGCCTATATACTGGACATTCAAAATGATTACGAAGAGATGCTGCAATCCGAGAACAACCTGCAGACCCTCCTCACCATCACCACCAGCGTCTGCATCCTCATTGCCCTCTTCGGTGTGTGGTCGATGATTATGCTCACCTGTGAGCAGCGCCGTAAAGAAATCGCTATCCGTAAGGTACACGGCGCCACGGTGAAGGACATCCTCGACATGTTCTTTCTCGAATACATGAGCCTGCAAGTCATAGCGGCCGTGGTGGCTTTCCCCATCGGCTATGCCTGCATAAAGCCGTGGCTGGAGCAGTACGTGGTGCAGACCGAAATCTCGTGGTGGATTTACGTCGGCATCTTCCTCCTCGTTGCCCTGCTGGTCGCCCTCTGCATCGGCTGGCGCGTATGGAAGACGGCGACGGCCCGCCCGGCGGATGAGATTTGCAAGGGGTAAGGGGAGCCCCTCCCTAACCGCCCTCCGTCGCGAAAGCTCCCCGATTGCTGTGCCAGCTCGCAATCGCCCCGAAGGAGAGGGAACTGGAATAGCCAAATCAATAAAATCGTAAATAAATAATAAACAATCAAATAGTAAACAAAAATTTCTTCTATGATGAAACAGAAAAAACAATCCGTTGCGATGTGGGCGAGATGCGTCCTGCGCACACTTTCACTGGCAGCAATGCTGATCATGACTGGTAGTCCGGTACAGGCATTCAAAAAGCAGTTCAAAGATGTACAGTGGCTGAACAGCAATATCAGCAATGCAGAAATCACCCACGTGATGCTGACCGACACGGCCACCATCGTCACTTTCCACAAACGTGACACGAACAATGGTTTCCGCTTTGACCGGGCCACTTGCCTTGTGGACGACAAAGGCAAAGAGTACCGCATCATGCGCAGCCAAGGAGTCCCCGGCGAGAAGTTCGACCAATTCTTCCAAAAGGCAACCAACGAGGCAAACGACTTCAAACTGCTGTTCGAACCTCTGCCCAAGAAGACTCCTTTCTTTGACCTGATAGAGGGCAGGAAGTCGGGCGACTTCCAGATCTTAGGCATACACGATGCCAAGAAGCCTATCCGCATTCCTACCTTCGTGGATACGGTGAGTGTGCCACAGGACTTCATCCGCACAGACACCGTCTGCCTGCGCGGACAGATTGAAGGTTACTCGCGCGACATGGGGTTCAACACCATGTCCATCTATCACAGAAACCACCTGACGGGTGAGGAATTGCCCAAGTCTGTGAGCATACGCGAAGACGGAACGTTTGAAGTGAGATACGAAGTCTTTCATCCTGTTGCGGATGGTTTTGCCATACAGACTGACAAGCAATTCCGAATTGTCAACTTCTACATCGTACCGGGTTGCACCACCGTGGTCAATATTCACAAGGATTGGACGGTTGACTACACTGGTTCGGACGAAGAGGTACTCCGTTGCGAAAGACTGATGATGAGCGGATTGGATGACATGGAGGGCTACAATTACGGGCAGTATGAGAAGGATAAGGATTCTCTCTCTTTTCCAGATTTTCAGAAGAAGCTGATGGGTTTGGCCAAAGCCAATGAACGGGTTGTCGATTATTTCGCATGGCGCAACGATTTCACTCCGTGGGAGCATCATTTGGCTCACGTATGGAACAAGTTACACTATGCCCGATGGATTATGGATTATACGTTGAGTGTACTACGTTTTGCCCCCAACTACAAAGTTACAAAAGAAGAAAAGCAAAAGATAGAGGAGGTGTCCGATGTGGCCAATTGGGAATTCTTCAAGGAATTGCCCTACAACGATGCATCTTCGCTGAGCAATTCGAGAATATTCACCATCCTGAACCGCTATGAATTTGCATCGGTACTGAGTAAGGGACAGGCTCGTATCATCAAGGTTGATGCGGCCTTTAGGGCTCGTGAAGACAGCATAATGCTGGCCAATGACATGAAGGTGGCAGGAGAAAACTCGCCTTCGCTATGGGGACA
>JAFXDG010000031.1 GCA_017521285.1 Bacteroidaceae bacterium
GATTTTACAATAAATATTCCTTCTGAATGCAAATTAGGAAGAGATTATTTTATGGTTAATAAAAGCAAATAACGGAATAGTTTGCGAACTCGCAGGCTATTCCGTTATAAAGGATCAAAAATCGTTACTCCAACTCCAAGAATCCCATTAGGAACGCATCGGGGAAGACGAATTTCTTTTCGCCGAGGGTAAATTTGATGTGGATAAACTTTTCGTTCTTGTTGATTTTGACAACAGCTCCTTTACCAAATTTCTTGTGAAGTACGGTGTTATCCACTGTCAATGCCTCTAATTTGGTTTTAAGGTCAATTTCGGCTT
Organism: Bacteroidaceae bacterium; assembly: GCA_017521285.1. Taxonomy (GTDB): domain Bacteria; phylum Bacteroidota; class Bacteroidia; order Bacteroidales; family Bacteroidaceae; genus Phocaeicola_A. The sequence goes on from JAFXDG010000031.1 coordinate 319, forward strand.
TGTTGGGAGCGACGGAAGATGTTGGAATAGAAGGTGCTGCCGACCTCGCTGGCTCAGATTGGACAATGCACGTTGATTTAGGCTTCTCTACCTTTATAGCCGTTCTTTGCTGTTTCGCACGCTTATCCTCAGTTGTTTCGCGACTCCTTGAATATACACTATAATCAACCTCGCTCATTGAGGATTGTTGATTATAGAACAGTTTTTCATACTCTGTCTTTCGAATCGTCGTATCCCAACCGCCTACTTCATCATTGGCATGCTTGTCGAGTCCGGTATAGACAAGGCTGGCATCTTCATAGCGCTTGAACTTGAAGATGGCATCGTTCATCAACGGTGCGTTGAACACGCCCAATGAACAGAGCATATTAAAGTCCTCTACGCTCAATCCCGTAACTTTTTTGAACAGTCCCGGCTCTAACTGTGTGATGACATCTTTAAGGCATCGTTCGCGATAGTCGGTCAAGTACATGAATACAGGGATTCGGGTAGCAAACTTTATCAGTTTCTCCTGAATCTGCTTGCGCTTGCTCTTCATCTCCTTTTCTTCGGCAGAAAGATCTTTCTTCTCCTTTGGCGTCGGGTCGGGATTCTCTTTCTTTGCCTTCTTGACAGCCTCGGATTTATTGATAATGGTAGTAAGGTCGCTGTTGAGGTTGCGGAAGCCCTCTATGTTCATCAAAGCCCGCATCGCTTCGGGGCTTGCAAGCAAGCGTTTCAGAGTATCGTTATCCACATTGACAAGCAAGGCCGATTCCCAACGCTTTGCGAGTAGTGTAGCCGATGTTCCAGCCAATGCAATATCAAGAATATCTTGTGCATCGACCTCTTTCATGCTGCTACCATCGTAAGCAAGCACGGGCAAGAACTTGATAAACTCGCCTACTTTGGCTTCGGGGTTGCTTTCGTTTATATCCAATCGGCAACTATAATCGGAAATCTGACGCAAGGCTCTGTCAAGTGCAAAATCGAATACATAGCACTCATTCTTCATGATGGTCTTGCTTCCCTCTTCGTTCTTTACCTCCCAAGGACTTTGCACGCGGAATGCTGCTTGGAAATAAGTTTCTGGGCTCTTCAAGTTACGGAGCATAAATATACCCGTCCAAGGTTTTACGGTAACGCCCGTTGTCAGTTTACCGCAAGTAAGTGTAATGGTCTTTGTCTCCAAAGGATCACCCATATTTGCTTGAACAGGGTGCAGAGCATCAAGTCCGATACCTGCGGCCGTTCCGGCACATACTATCACTTTATAGTCGTGATAAAATTTGTTTTGCCGTTGAGCAAGCAGATTAGCCATTGCAAAGCACGAAGCCACATTGGGCAAGAACCACAGAGTATGCGAAAGTACATTGAGCAGTCGTGTATCGCTGAATGGCATCGGCGATCGCTTGTCTTGTCCTAATTTAAGGTCATCAACACTTGCAGGCAAGTAACCACCACGAATAAGATCGAGCCATTTCTGCACCTCATTCTCATATTTGAAGCGGGCATTCTCGCCTTTACCCTCTGCTGCAAAGAACAGATTCAGGTCGAACTCGTCAAATTCGCCTTGCTTGGCAACCTCTTGTATCTCATCGGGCATACGGTAGGTGAGCATAACCATTCGGGGCAAGGCGAGATAAGGATTGCCGCTGCCTTTCCACTCTGCTTTTGCTCGTTGCTCATCGCTATATGTCCAGTTGAATATCTGCTCCTCGATGAACTCACCATTGTTTATGGCTCTGAACGGTGTGCCCGACAAGAAAAGATAATACTTTGTGGAGATAGGCAACCACGATTCATTGATAGCGTTGTTTGCCTCGTCCTTCTTGTACTTCTCGGCGTCAAAATCTACTGCACTTTCCTCATCTTCCTTTTCAAACAACTCCTTTGCCCGTTCTTTCCACGCACCAAAGTGATATTCATCAAAAATAACCAAATCCCAATTGGTGGCGTGGATAAATTCGTTCTTGGTCTTTATGCCACCATTCTCGTTTGTGCCCAGCAAATCTTGGAACGAACCGAACACAACTATCGGTTTTGATTTGTCTGCTCTATGGAATTCTTGGTCTATGTTCAGGTTATTATTGCGGGCATCCTTGTTGGAGATATATTGCCAACCCTCAAAGTCGATATGTGAAACAAGGTCTTCACGCCAAGCAGATTCAACAGCAGGTTTAAAGGTCAAGATTAGAATACGCGACAAGCCCATCTTCTTTGCCAACTGATACGAAGCAAAGGTCTTTCCGAAACGCATTTTTGCGTTCCAAAGAAATTTGGGTATGCGGTTAGGCTCTTCTTTCAGCGCTTGCTCAAAATAGGTTCTTGTTTGCTCTACTGCGCGGAACTGTTCAGGGCGCATGGTAAAGTTTTGCGTTCTGTTCTCTTCGTTTGCAACACCTGTGCGGAGCGACAAGATTGCAGCCATAACATCCGCAACCGAGCAACGGAACCATTCATCGGTCTTATCAAGAGGATTAAGACGCTTGCAACCTTTGCGTTCAAGCAGACGATGCACATCCTTGTCGGTAAAGCAAGAGCCATCGTTGCTCATAGCCGACTCCACCAATACAATTTCATACTGCACTTTGCTTGTGTGCAGTTGCTCATCTATGCGTTCTTTGGCTGTACGGTCGGTATAGCCTACTTTCAGATAGCCTTTGTGGGAATCTACCCCAATCAAGCGATAGGCATATATCGTTGGAGTAACAGCTGGGCGTTGAGGGAAAAAGTTGTGTTCCATAGTATTACTCCATTGGGCGTATCATTGATTCTATAAATGCAATCTCATCATCTGTTAAGCCGTATTTAGCATAGAGCTCTTCGTCATTCCAAGACTTTGAAAAATCTTGAAGAGGAACAAAATCATAAACACCCCTCATTGCATCTTGAGTGTTCTTCTTCAGCATAACCATGAAACGAAAAAATTTTGTTTTAATATAGGATATTAAGTTTATGCAATCTGTTTCATTATGAAAGGGGCCAATAACTAAATAGGTCTGATTACATATACTTCCTTTATTACCCAATAATGGCAAACCTAAAATTGAATGAGGAAAAGAGTCGCTTCCGCTTCCAGCCTTAGGTATAAATACTTTATATACATCAATCAAACCATTCCCTTTAGTGACTTCATCGCGGTTTACATAATTAATTGAACCACTTACATAAATTGGTATATCATTGGCACCTTTTTCTTTGTGTCCTTTAAAACTGGTTACGAAACCAAATGGAGTTTGAGGGCTCACATATCTCGACATATTATCACTCATCTTCTCTTTTACCTTGTGAAGAATACTTATCGATTCGTTATAACGTATAAATGTTGAGCAACCAGGCTCTAACAATGGGCGAGACATTGATGGACGCTTATAGCCCCCGAGATGAGTCGTTATTTCGCACAGTCCTCTGTTATCACGTTCCCATAGAAAATAACATACACCACCTTTAATTTGCGTTCCAGGAAAACATTCAACTGCTTCTGGGTAATCATGAATGACTCTTAACCTATCATCATGAAGCATTTCATCACGAAAATCATCTAACCCTCTTCCTCCCGCAAACCATCTTGAAGGAATAATCATTGTCAAAAATCTTGGATTCAGTTTTATTGCCTGAATTACAAATTTATGATAAAGTGCTATAGCATAATTGTCCTTTTCTATTCCAACTTCAAGTTGATACGGCGGGTTGCCTATAATCACATCGAATTTCATATTGAATACTTTATTTACATCTATGTTGTGGATAAATTGGTAGGCGTGGGTTTCGAGTTCAGCTCCACGATCATATGCATTCTGCGAAGCACCGCAATAGATACATTTCCCATCTTTCCAAGTATGTTTTATGCGTTGGTAAATGATATTTCCTTGCGGTTTGTCTTCGGGAAACTGATATGCCGAAAACTCGCTGCTTGGAAACTTGCTGCAGTAGACACTGCGGCGAGATAGCAAACTTGTAAGTTCCGTTATGGCAATACCAAACAACTGCTTTGAGAATATATGCTCAATGCGTTTTTCAAGGTCGGGTATCTGCTGTTCAAGTCCTTTGATAAGGCGCTTGGCAATCTCACGCAGAAAAACTCCACTCTTGCAACAAGGGTCGAGGAAAGTTGTGTCGGGGTTCTCGAACAACTCTTGTGGGAGCATGTCAATAATCCTGTTTGCCAATTCGGGAGGGGTAAACACCTCATCATTGCTAAGATTGGCAATACACGAAAGCACGTCGGGATTATAGACGCTTTTGAATAAACTATTCTCCATAATCCTGAACCTTTTTGTAGTGAGTAATATATCTCCTCAGGAATACTCCGCCTTCTTCCTTTTGCTCCTCGGTAAGAGCAAAGAGATTACCCATGCCGTTCTCTGCACTTGTATCATTGTAGAGAAGAAGGTCGGACATTGTGTAGTCGGAACGTTGCATCTGGGTTCCGCTTATAAGTGTCCATTCGGAAAAGACAATAGGAGCCGAAGTGTCTTTGCCCTCTGCATCGACACACATTAGAGTGAGGGCATTTCCGTTGATGATATTTCGGCTGATGATGAACTTGACAGCCTCACGTGTTTCGTCCGAAGCCTCGGCTTTGCAATGAGAGGTATATTCCTTGTCCCAAATTTTATAAAGACGCTCACGACAAGCTATTACATTGTCGTTCATTATATCCACACCGTAGAGGCTGCCAATGGCTACAATAGCCTGTTTTTCATAGTCGCGTGGGCTTTTCTTGTATTTCCGGCGCAGCTCGGTGAGTTTCCGTTTGAGTATAACAGCCAAGAAATTGCCATCACCGCAAGCAGGTTCCAAGAAACGGGAATCGGGCCGCAGACATTCATTTGCGACAAGGTCGCACATAGCGTTCACCTCACGCTCGGCAGTGAAGACCTCACCACGCTCAGCAACGCGCTCTTTAGATTTGATTTGTGTCTTATCTCCTTCACTAACCGTCATATGTAGCCATAGGGATAAATGCGGTCAAGGCTACAAATACCGCGGTTATACATGAAAGGGTAGTGTAAAGACACAAAAAAAGCGTGGAACCGCAATGCTTAAAAATAACTAGTTTAGTCCAGTCCAATTTCTATAGAATAAACTAAACTAAACAGCTGTTTTACAATGGTATCACAAATTCCCATCACAAAATTTATTTCAATTCGTTTTAAGTTTTTTCGGGATATATGGGAACATTTACGGGAAATTATATACCTTTGCATCGTGATTAAAAAACGTATGCAATGAAAGTCTCAATCTATCTCAAAAAACAAGCATCATTGGATGATGAACTTTCCCGTTCAAACTTATGTTTTCGAGTGCGTGAGAGAAGTGTTGATATCAAGGTCGTATCCGAACTTGTAGTGTATGATAAGTATTGGGATACAGAAGCCTTGCAATATAAACGTACGACTATTGTTCCTGTTATAGAGCAGAAACGTATTGCCGAACAAATCGCATCCATCATTGAAGCGACTGAGAGGACTTATAGTGACAAGGCAGATAGTACCTGGCTCAAACAGACCATAGAAGATGTACTGCACCCAGCTATTGCATATGAGCGCACTCATCCAAGTTTGCTAAAACGCATTGCAGAGTATGCCGAGAAGTTTGAAGGTACAGATGGTGCCCGACAGGCTATCTTGCGTTTCGAGCGTCAGATAAAGCGTTACCATGACTATCATCGTGAAATATTGGGAGAAGAGGATTTCACTCTATTTGTTGAGACGCTCACTATCGAGCAGATGAACGATTTTAGAGAATATATTAAAAGCGAATATATCCTTCGTGACCAATATCCCGATTTCTACGCTGGTCGTTTGTATTATAACACTAAACGAAAGGAACTGTCAAATACCACTATCATCAATCTGATGAATCTCTTTTGCGTTTTCCTCCGTTGGTGTAAAAAGATGCAGTATTCTAATAACGATGTTTTTGAACGATATGGCTGTAAGGTTCCCATCTATGGAGACCCGTTCTATCTCACTCGTGAGGAAAGAAACATTCTATATGATGCAGACTTGAGTGATTATCCCAAATTGGCTACCATCAGGGATATTTTTGTCTTTCACTGCTATATAGGCTGTCGTGTAGGTGACCTTTATAGACTCACAAAAGACAATATCGTAGATGGATTCATAGAGTACACACCGCAGAAAACCAAGAAATGTCAGGCCAAGACCGTGCGTGTACCACTACATGATAAGGCAAAGAAAATTCTAGAACGATACAACTGTTCTAATGGAAAGCTTCTGCCATTCAAACAAGTCTATCAATACAATCTCGGCATACGTGAACTGCTGAAGCATTGCGGTATTAACAGAATGGTCACTATCTTAGACACTCATGGTTACCAAACCGTCCAGAAACCTTTGTATGAAGTGGCAAGCAGCCATACGGCACGCAAGACTTTTGTGGGGAATCTCTATAAACAGGTTCCCGACCCAAATCTCATTGCTTCCATGTCGGGGCACGTTGATGGCAGTCGTGCTTTTGCACGTTATCGTAACATTGACGATGATATGAAGAGACGTTTGGTTGAGATGATAAATTAAGAACCTATAATACTATCCACGATGAAAGTTACAGCATTTATAAGAAAGACCTCGGCAAAGAACAATGTAACCGAGATGGCCCGTATATATTTCCGTGTACGTGATGTAGGAGGTGTAGACCTGAAAGCCGCCAGTGAGCTATCCATCAATCCCAATCATTGGAGTGCAGAACGTCAGGGTTACAAACCTCGCGTAGTATTGGTATCCGAACAAAAACGCATGAGTCTTGAACGTGATATACAGAACATCACACACCTCATAGCTGAAAAATATCAGCGTGGCGTGGATGGTGCCTGGCTCAAGTCTCTAATAGAAGATTACCATCATCCTAACATCAATGCCCGTGGTGGCAACAAGCGTGAGGAGTACCTACTTTCATACCAGATACAGAAGTATATCGATGAAACACCTCTTGCAGCTGAAAGCCAGAAACATCATCGTGATAATCTCTGCAAGGTCTTACGCTATGAGCGATTCCGACATGAGGTGATGCATCAGCGTGGTTTCCATCTTTGTGTGGATTCAATTACCGCTGATGACATTAGAGAGTTCAAGCATTGGATACAGGAGGAACATAAGTATGTGGAAATGTACCCTCTATTCTATCAGAACGAACCTCGTCGTAAGGTTGAACAGGTGCGTTCCGAGAATGCTATATCGGGAAGCCTTTACCGTATCCGCACCGTTATCAAATATTGCATCAAGCAGGGACTGACCAAAAACAATCCGTTTGACCAATATCAGATTGCACAGCCTATCTATGGCGACCCGTTCTATCTCACATTAGAAGAGCGTGACAAAGTTTACTATGCAGACTTAAGTGAATTGGGCGAGAACTATGCCGTATATCGCGACATATTCATGTTCCAATGCCTAATTGGTTGCCGTGTCAGTGACCTGAACCGACTAACCAAGGCCAATATCATTGACGGATGTGTGGAGTACATACCGCAGAAGACCAAACTGGAAAATGCCAAGACAGTCCGTGTACCACTAAATCAAAAGGCTTTGGATATATTGGAGCGATACAAGGATTTGGAGAATGCACTTTTGCCCCGTTTCTCTGACTTCGGATACAACAAGAAGATAAAGGCTATTCTCAAGTATGTTGGTATAGACCGCATGGTGCGTGTCATTGACCCCAAGACACGCGAAGATGTAGCCCGACCACTGTATGAGGTGGCCACTACACATACCGCCCGTAAGACCTTTATCGGCAACCTTTATAAACAGGTCAAGGATCCGAACCTTATCGCTTCGATGTCCGGTCATACAGATGGAAGCCGTGCCTTCGCCCGTTACCGTCATATAGATGATGAAATCAAGAAGGAACTTGTGAATTTATTGGATTAGGAACGTTATAACAACGATTATGGATACCACAGATAAGAGATATGCCAACTTCAATGCCTTCAAGGAGGATTTGTTGCAATGGAAAAACGCTCATCAGGAGGAGTACGCACAGTTTGCCCGTCAGATGAACGATGGTGATGGCTTTCAGTTTGTCCGATTCTTCTATGCCGCAAACCAACAGTTGCCCGGCCTTATGAAAACCTGGCAAACCTTTTACGATGACGATACGGTGGATAAGCTTTCACAAATGTCGCTATACTTCAAAGAAAAGGCTATTCCCCAGCATATCATAGCACAGTTTCAGCGTCAGAGGGACGAAGCTCCTATTGTACGTCCACAAACCAAATGGCCATTCCGTTTGTGGAGGAATCAGCAATCCTATGAAAAGCCAAAGGAGCATATAATGCTATCCGCCCCATTGGTGTTGAGCTGGCTTGTATTTGGACGCAGTTTTGAAACGATGGCAGATGCGTTGACTTCCATAGCCAATGATCCATCTGCCGGAAAATTGGGACGGTTGGTATGCAGCTATACCATCAAACATGTTATAGAGGCTTCAATAAAGAGTGGTTATCGTACCTATGAATCGTGGAGGGAATATGTAGAACTACATGAATCTATAAGAAATGGCAAAATATCATCTTGGGCACTGAAATCAATTAAAACTGATGGCAACGACAAAGCTACCTCAGTTCAGCCTGCTATTATCCAAGAGGAAGAACCTAAACCCAGAGGCAGACGTGCATCACAAGAGAAATCCCTAATAGAGTATCTGAGGTGCAACAATGCGGAAGGCGTTATAGATGTTATACGGGATTTTGTCATTACACATAACACCTCCTACGGTCTTGCTCTCCCATACTATGCACTTAGCGAACTCAATCTGTTCTGTGAGTTGATCAATGCCAAAGAATATAGTATCGGACTTGTCCGTGAGTTTGACGATATTGAGGGGCTGAAAAGCGAAAGTTCATGTCGTCAGGCCATAAAATGGCTTAAAGATGAAAAGCATGTAGAACGTGATGGCAAGAAGCAAATGCTGCCACTTATAGAGAGTGATGAATATCAGCGACAGCTGCAAACGCTCAAGAACAAAATATCAGCGGTTACAAACCAAGACATAAACGAACAATAACATTGTTACATAAAAATGAGCCAAAATATAGTGTTTTAGCATTGTTACAATTGTCTTTTTTGTCATGACAATTAAGACAATTCGCTATCTTTCAATACGTTGCATTTTGATTATACTTTTGCACCGTCAGATCTTCCCAGGATTTGGCGGTGCTTCTTTTTATATGCCATCAAAAGGAGGCATCGGGAACTAGAGTGATGGCTAATGAATAATATCTAAGTCATATAATTTATGTTATCGATTGAATCATTGGTCGCATCGGGTGCTAACGTAAAACTGGAGATTTCGCCCTCAGACCTTAAAATGTTTGCAGAATCCATAGTGGAAAGAGCTATAGAGGCTCAAAGACAAGAACTGATGGAACAGACTGAACAGAACGAGGAGACTTACATGAACACTCGTGAAGTCAAACAACTGCTCAAGGTCTGTGACGGTACGCTGAACCTATGGGCGAAGCGTGGCTACTTGGTTCCCATTAAGGTAGGGAACAAGAATATGTATGCCAAGTCTGACATCAGACGAGTCCAGACGGGGAATAAATGCGAGAGTGTTGCATCGTATCTGAAAAGAAAGGAGAAGTAGCCATGAACATATCACAAACTGATATTTGCAACAGGGTGCTGTCCGAAGCCAATGGGATTCCTGAGTCGGGTTTCCCATTGGACTGCTTCCCCGCAAAAGTACAATCCATCATATTGGATATGGTAAGTCATGAGAACTACAAGGTGGAATACATCGCTACATCTATGCTCTCCGCTGTTGCTACAGCCCTTGGAAACAGTTATCGTATCCATATCAAGGGTGGATGGAATAGCAACTCTGCACTCTACATCATCCTTGTCGGAAGACCGGGACTAGGAAAGACACCGCCTTTGGAGGCAGCATTCAAGCCTATACGCAAGAGAGATAATGAGCTATTGGAGAAGTTCAAATCCGAAATGGCAGCGTATCAAGCGGAAAAGGAGAAAAAAGGGAAAGGAGAAAATAAAGAATTAGAGAAACCCACATTGTCACGCACCATTGTATCGGACTTCACGCCTGAAGCATTGATGCTCTCCCATTATAACACACCTCGTGGCATCGTCATCCTTGTTGATGAGATAATGGGAATGTTCAACTCTGCCAACCGATACAATAACGGTCAGCTGATAGAACAACTCCTCACGGCATGGAGCGGAGGAGCCATTGATGTGGTAAGAGTAGGCAACCAAATGCCTATCCATATAGAAGACCCGTGTATCAATATGATAGGTACGACACAGCCGATGCGTATGTTTGAACTCTTCAAGAAAGGATATGAGGAGAATGGTTTTCTGGACAGAATTCTTTTTGTCATGCCCATATCACAGAAGATACCCCGATGGCAATTGAGCGATGATGCACCTAACGGCAATAAGCCCTCATCCTTTTATAGGTGGGAAGAAATCTTGAACAAGATACTATCCCTTGAGTATGATGTAAATACTGAATCAGAGCAGCTTGTATCTCATTTGGTAACGATGAATAGCGAAGCACGAAGAATATTCTATGAGTGGTGCAACCAGACCATTGACCATTCAAACTCTATTCAGGATGAAAGGCTTGTTGAGTCGCGTCCGATGAAGCACTTCGTACATGTCGCACGCCTTGCCTTAATTATACAGGCCCTGCGCTATGCTTGTGGCGAGAGTAATCTCCAGTATGTAGATTCGGTTTCCGTCAATGCAGCCATTAAGCTGAATGACTATTTCGAGGATTCCTATCAGCGTATACGACATTTCTTGTCCGTGGAATCTTGCGAGGAGCCTCAAATAGAACTTCTCAATCTACTGGAAGACTCCTTCACTACGGCTCAAGCCATCGAGATTGGCAAACAGTTACACGTAACCGAACGTACCGTAATGAACTATCTGAAGGGACTTGAAAAGAACCGGCTCATCCATAAAGTCAAGCAGGGCAACTACGAAAAGCGAACTTTCGAACGGAGAAACTGCAACAAATAATCACCAGATGCAGCTTTCAGTTCTTTCAGTTTTTCAGAAATCAGGGTGAAAGATAGCTCCGAAACTGCAAAACTGAAGAAACTGCAAACTGAAATCACGCTTCAAAACTTTCAGAAACATGAATAAGTACAGATTTCATTTGGAAAAATACCATACGGGCAGTAAGACTACTTGCCCCAAATGTGAGCGCAAAGCCTGTTTTACTCGTTACGTTGATGAAGAGAATGAGATTTCTTTTCCGTCTCACGTGGGCAAATGCGACCACGAGAACAGTTGTGGATACCATTTTACCCCAAAGGACTATTTCAAGGATAATCCTCAGGTTACTGTGTCAGAATTTTCAGCCAAGCCAAGAGAACAATGTGTTATGCAGGACGTACCTCCTTCATTCATAGATACTGAGATTGTGCAGCAATCACAGAAACTATATGAATCAAACCCTTTATACACTTTTCTGGTACGCACTATCGGCAAGGAGGGGACAAATAAGTTGTTTTCACTCTACAAAGTGGGTACATCCAGAAAATGGAATGGTGCCACGGTCTTTTGGCAGATAGACACTTCGGAGAAAGTCCGTAGCGGCAAGATAATGCTTTATGATGCCAATACGGGACGAAGAGTAAAGGAACCACATGCCCATGTATGTTGGGTACACTCCGAACTGAAGAAGCAGGGATTCAAACTGCAACAATGCTTCTTTGGAGAACACTTGTTATTTCGTTATCCTGACAAAAGGGTATTTGTCGTGGAGAGTGAGAAAACAGCCATCATAGCAGCACATTTCATTCCTGATGGGCTATGGATCGCCACGGGAGGTAAGAATGGATGTTTCAATGCACAAGCAGTTAAGGTTCTCGCTGGCAGGGATGTGATTCTGATGCCCGACCTTGGAGCGACCTCCGAGTGGCAGGAGAAAGTTTCTATGCTTCGGCCTATATGCCGCAGTGTCAGCGTCAGCTCCGTGCTTGAAGATGTGGCAACTGATGAGCAGCGCAAGCAAGGTCTTGACATTGCAGACTTCCTATTGATGAAAGATACTCCGCAGATGATACTGCAACGGATGATTGACAAGAATCCTGTATTGCAAAGGCTCATCGACGAGCTGGATTTGGTTCTTGTGGATGAATCCTAACA
>JAFXDG010000032.1 GCA_017521285.1 Bacteroidaceae bacterium
CAAAATGCCATCATTCCATTTTCCAGACGCGGATGACGCGGATAACGCAGATAAATTATAACCTACCGGGTAGTAATGATCAAGATAAATCCGCGTCATCCGCGTCATCTGCGTCTAAAAAGTGTATTATGACACACCTCCTTTAAAAGCCTTGCTACGCCCCCTGACAGGGGGACAGCTGAATGCCATAGCTGAATACCTTAGCTTGCATGATGGCAGAAGTAACCAAACTGGAGGTAAAGTCAAAATGCTGCCATTCTAAATTTTAGGCGCGGATTTCGCAGATTTCGCGGATAAATTATACTCTTTAAGGTATAAGATTAAAATATAAGTCCGTGTAATCCGCGTCATCCGCGCCTAAAAAGTAAATTATGACAATCCTTTGCTCTTCTCCTGCTTGTTCAAATGGGAAAAGGTAAACCAAATGTATGACTAAATAAAAAACAAGTCAACCATAATTAAAAATATTGTTTAACTGGGTCAACTTGCTATACAAATAAGACGAAAAGTAGCCACTAAAATCGTTAACATACAGCGTAAAATTAGAAAATAACTGCTTTAGTTCTTTATTTCACGTCTTGAAATAGTTATTTCACGCTTTGGAATGAATATTTCACGACGTGAAATGAGCGTTTCCCGTCGTGAAATAAAGAAGTGAAGCAGTTAAAATAAAGTTTAGCGCGTAATATATAAGGTTTTGCACGTATCTGTGAAAATATATGCAGATTATTGCTTGCAGATTCTGTCCGCAGTCGTACAAACCAATACCCCTCTTTTGCTTTACAAAAAGACAGGGAAAAAGTCAACTTTGCCACAAAAAGGTTTTTCTCTTCTTTTATTCCCGAGCAAAAAGGAAACAAACGAAGATTCTCCTTAATAATTGTTAAATACCCCCCCTATTTCTAAAATTAAGTAAAAGAGTTTAATTTTATACAATTTTTATATTTTACTTTGCAAATCTTGTAATCGAGAATGAACTAATTTAATATTAACTAAAAACAGCTTTTTATGAAAAGATTAATGTTGTTTATGGCCTGCCTATTCATGATTGGTATAGGTGTGGCAAATGCACAGATTTCGAGAGCAACAGGTACTGTTGTATCGGAAGAAGATGGCTTGCCTGTAGTAGGCGCCACGGTTCATGTTAGAGGAACCAGCGCTGGAACAGTGACAGATGAAAACGGAAAGTTTACACTGACCAACATTCCCGCTACAGCCAAGACAGTGGAAGTTTCTTATTTGGGTATGGAGACACGTACCGTTCTTATCAAACCTGACATGAAGGTGGTTCTTTACCCCGACGTGGAAGCTTTGGACGAAGTGATGGTGGTTGCCTATGGTACAGCCAAGAAGTCTTCATTTACCGGTTCTGCAGCAACCGTGTCAGCCAAGCAAGTTGGCAAGTTGCAGGTTGCAAACATCTCCAAGGCCTTGGAAGGTACTGTACCTGGTGTACAAGTAGCTTTGACTTCTGGCCAGCCTGGTACAAGCGGAACCATCCGTATCCGTGGTATCGGTTCTATCAACTCAAGCGCAGCTCCGCTCTACGTTGTTGACGGTATGCCTTACGATGGAAACATCAGCGCCATCAACCCTGCGGACATTGAGTCAATGAACGTATTGAAGGATGCGGCTTCAACTGCCCTTTACGGTTCACGTGCTGCCAATGGTGTCGTATTGATTACTACCAAGAAAGGTACACAAGGACAGAAGTCAAGATTGACCTTCGATGCTCGTGTCGGTGTAAACCAGCGCGGTATCAGCGAATATGACATCATGAAGAGTGCCGGCCAGTACATGACCACCTATTGGAACATGTTGAACAACACATTGGGCGATCCGACACAAGCCAGCGAGAACCTCTTCCTCGACTTGGGCTACAACCCCTTCCTTTGCGACAACAATGCAATCGTTGACGCCAACGGAAATTTGACAACTGCTCCTTTGCGCTACAACGACGATTGGGAGAAAGAGGCCATCAGAGACGGTATGCGTCAGGAATATAACCTGAACATTCAGGGTGGAAGCAACAAATCTTCTCACTTCCTCTCTATCGGTTATTTGAACGATGAAGGTATCATTGCAAACTCTGACTATACACGTCTTTCAGTACGTGCAAGCGGTGATTATGAGATTAACAAGTTCGTTAAAGTGAATGGTAATGTTTCATATTCTCGTGGAGAAATGAACGAGTTGGCCATCTCCAGCCTTGACAACTACTCTAACACCTTTGCTTTCACTCAGAATTTGGCTCCTATCTACCCCGTATATGCATACGATGCTGAAGGAAACCGCCTCTACGACGAAAACGGTAAAGCAATCTTTGACTTCGGTGATGGTACATATGGTTCACGTGCGTACGCTTCAATGCAAAACGTTGTAGCCAGCGACGATGCTAACCAATTCCGCACCATTTCAGACAACTTGGCTACCCGTTTCGGTGTTGACATCAAGTTCTTGAAGGATTTCAAGTTCCAAGTGAATGGTGGTTATGACATGACCTATTCTACTATTGACCGCTTCATGACTCCCTCATTCGGTGATGCAGAACAGGCCAATGGACGTGCTTACAAGTATCGTACCCGTTACCAGACTTACACCATTAACGAATTGTTGAACTACAACAAGGAAATCAATGGACACAGCTTTGATGTATTGGTAGGTCACGAAAACTACAATTGGGGACGCAGCTATTTGCGAAGCACCAAAACAAACTTCTTTGACCCCGTAACTCCTGAATTTGACAATGCCATCACAATGGAAGATATGAGTTCATCTACCGATGAGTACACTATCGAGTCATATTTGGGACGTTTCAACTACGATTTCAACGACAAGTACTACTTCTCGGCTTCAGTTCGTCGCGACGGTTCATCTCGTTTCCACAAGGATAACAGATGGGGTACATTCTGGTCAGTAGGTGGTTCTTGGAGAATCTCTAAGGAAAACTTCATGCAGGATGTTGAGTGGACTGACAACTTGACGTTGCGTGCCAGCTACGGTAGCGTAGGTAACGATGCTATCTACTATCCTGGAAGCAGCACCAACAACTACTATCCGTACAAGACCCAGTACGCAATCAGCAACTCTGATGGTGACTTTGCCGTATCTAAGTACTATGTAGGTAACAAAGACCTCACTTGGGAAACCTCATACAATGCCAATGTGGGCTTGAGCGCTACCCTCTTCGACAATTTGTTGAATGTTGACTTCGAATACTTCAACAAGAAGACTGAGGATATGCTCTACAACGTACCTCAAGCTATGTCTTCTGGTATCTCATACATCAGTGAAAATGCATTGACTATGACCAACAAGGGTGTTGAATTCACTTTGGGAGTAAACATTCCTATGCCTCAGGGTATGCGTTGGAACTGGACATTCACAGGTTCTCATTACAAGAATGAAGTTACCGACATTCCTGAAGCCAAGCAGAAAGAAGGTATCACACACGGTGGATACTACAACATTCGTGAAGGTGGTAGCGTATACGACTTCTACTACTACAAGTATGCTGGTGTAGAAGAATGTACTGGTAAATCACAGTGGTTCTATGAAAGTCCCGTTGTTGATGAAGAAGGAAATGTGGTTAAAGATGCCAAGGGCAATACTGTGATGGAAACATTGGCTACAACCGACTACGCCAGCGCAGATAAGTACTTCATCGGAACTGCCATCCCCGACTTCCAGGGTAACATCTCTACCGAATTTGGTTGGAAAGGATTCGACTTCTCAATCTCTGCCAACTATCAGCTTGGTGGCGACATCTACGATGCCATGTATGCAGGTTTGATGCACGCAGGAAGCAATGCCGGACACAACTGGCACAAAGACATCCTCGGCGCATGGACTCCGGAAAACCAGACAAGCAACATTCCTGTTTTGGACGGTGACCAGAACGCAAACGTGTTCTCATCTCGTTTCTTGATTGACGCTTCATACTTCAACCTCCGCAACATCACTTTGGGTTACACATTCCCGAAGAGTTGGTTGCGTCAGGCTCAGATTGAAAATGCACGTCTTTATTTCGTAGCTGACAACATCGCCATCTGGTCAAAGCGTAAAGGTCTGGATCCGCGTCAGTACATCTCAGGACAATCTCAAGCCAACTACTCAACCATCCGTTCAATCTCAGTTGGTCTTTCTTTAACTCTTTAAACATAAATGAATATGAAATTTAACAGATTATATAAAGGAATATTAATGGGAGCCATGACTATGACTATGGCTGCCTCATGCTCCGAGGATTATCTGGAGACATCACCTACCGATGTATTGGAAGAATCAAAGGTTATTGATGGCATGAAGGCCGACCCCGGAAAAGTGCAAGCTTATGTGACTGGAGCCTATATGAACTTCTATTGTGGTGGTGATTATTGGGTATCTCATGATGACTTTGGAATCCCCGCAATCAAAGCATCAACAGACCTTTGGGGTGAAGACATTGCTTACACATTGGACCAGAACTGGTTCTGTTACGACTATCAGTTGGATAACCGTTTAGGTAGCTATCGCCGTGCTGGTAGTACATGGAACCAATTGTATAGTGTGATTGACTATACAAACACCATCATCACCATGCTGAAGCCTGTAGAAGGAGAAGAACCTGAAGCAGCAGCAGCTACCATGTTGGGAGAAGCTTATTCATTGCGTGCATACTGCTACTTCTGGTTGATTAACCTGTGGCAACATCCTTACAACGTAGACCCCGATGCTCTTGGAATCCCCATGAAGCTCGAAAATGAGTTCTATCGTCCGGAGCGTGTTCCTGTAAAGGAAGTTTATGCACAGATTCTTGAAGACATCGCCTTGGGTTACAACTACCTCGAGGGTAAGGGATACCACAATGCAAAGGTTGGTTTGTCTGAGTATGCCGCAGCTGCCATCTATGCAAACATTCTGATGTTTACTGGTGATTATGAAGAAGCTGCAGGTTATGCTAAGAAAGCTATTGCAGGTGGTTCATTGAACAGCGAAGCTGACATGTTGAGCGGTTTCAATTCACTTGATATGCCCGAAGTTCTCTGGGGTTACAACGTAAATGTTGAAACAACAGGTTATTATGCTTCGTTCTTCTCTCACTTTGACGCATACACATTCGGTTATTCAGGTATGGGTTATAACAAGATGATTTCATCTCATCTGTATGACAAGATCGCAGACAACGACGTTCGTAAGAAGTGGTTCGGCTATAAGGAAGAGTACAATGCATTGGAAAATGCGTTCGATTATGAAAAGAACTACGGTTTGGAAAAATATGTTCCCAACAAGTTCCGTGACATCTACGTAACAAGCAACGGTTCTGCTGATCCTTTCACATCAGCTATCATCTACTTCCGTACAGCAGAAATGTACTATTTGGCAGCAGAAGCCTATTACTTGGATAAGGATGAGACAAATGCCAAAGCTATGCTGAACGAAGTGACTGCAACCCGTATTCCGGGCTACAACTGCACATTGAGCGGTGAAGCTCTCTATGAGGAAATCTGTATTCAGAAGCGTATTGAAATGTGGATGGAAGGATGTCGTGCTCTTGACGCAAAACGTCGTGGTGAGACAATCGACCGTACATTGAGTACCAACCACGCAGCCGACTTGGAACACTTCAATGCATTGAAGTACACTGGTCATGATTATCGTTTGATTTACCGCATTCCTACTAAAGAATTGGAAAACAACTCTGCCATCTTGAAAGAGCATGACAATGAGTAATCAATCAGAAAGAAATAATTTCTTTACTTAATCAATCGGGTGTGCTTTGGCACACCCGATTTTTTTCATCTATGGCTCATCATTGAAATCTGCGCCAAATGTATCGTAATCCCTGCAACCTCAGAGTCCCCTCTGCCGTTGCAGGGATTTTTGTATAAACACATAAAGAATATTATTGGTGTTCGATAATTATAAATAGCAAAATCGCATTATACTGTGATTTCACCATAAAAAAACATCAAAATTTATCCATATTCTACCAAATTCACAACATATTGTGAAACTGATTTGTTTTGTTCGTGAAAATACTCTATATTTGCATCAAATACCAATATATTGTGAATATGGAAGCATTAGGAATGCAGATCAAGACTCGCAGATTAGCTCTTAAAATCAAACAGCAAGAGCTGGCAGATTTAGCTGTTGTGAGCATAAATACGATTGTCGCGATAGAACGTAGCACAGGTAATCCTCGTATGGACACATTACTTTCTGTTTGCGATGTGTTAGGATTGCAACTTGTAACTAAATTAAAGGATTAACGTTATGAGACAATGTGAAGTGTATCTACACGGAATAAAGGCCGGAGTATTGGTCGAAAATGACAATCGTGAGTTCTCGTTTACTTACGATAAAGCATACCTGTTAAATGATAATTGTGATGCAGTAAGTCTGACACTACCACTTCGCCCAGAACCATATTATTCACCGTTTCTTTTCTCTGCATTTGCTAACATGTTATCAGAGGGGGATAACCGCCAAATACAATCCCAACTGCTTCGCATTGATTCTGAAGATGATTTTGGAATACTATTGGCGACTTGTCAATTTGATACCGTTGGAGCCATTACTGTTAAACCGATAGAATTATGAAAGACCTGACTGTTTGCCCATCAACATTACAAGAGGGGTATGATACCTATTCGCCTGCTGCCCGAAGAGCTTTGTTTGACGGTCATGCTGTATCTCATATTTTCTCAGAGCCAAGTCCTGATACTGAAACAGTAGAGGCAAATGAAGCAGTAAAGAGTATTGGACGCATATCACTTTCCGGTGCTCAACCCAAATTTTCCATCATTATTGATGATGATAAACTACGTTATATTCGTGAAGGAGAGCAAGGAACATTCATCCTTAAACCACGTCCTACAGCATACCAAATCATAAATAGGGATTTTTGTGTAGCTAACGAGCATGTGACTATGCAAATTGCATCACAAGTATATGGCATTGAAACGGCTGTAAATGCCATCTGTCTATTTGATGATGGTACACCTGCATATATTACCCGCAGATTTGATGTGCACAGTAAGGGCAAATACAAACAAGAGGATTTCGCTGCATTATTGGGTTATACAAAAGATAATGCAGGATCTAATTACAAATACGACAAAGCCAGCTATGAAGAATGTGCTGAGGTAATCCATCAATACGTCAAAGCTACGCTGGTTGATATACGCAGATTCTTTCGCATAATCCTATTCAATTTTGTTACGCTGAACGATGATGCACATTTAAAGAACTTCTCTTTGATAGAACGTAATGGTGAATATCGTTTATCTCCTGCCTATGACCTTATCAATACATCTTTGCAACTTAGAGAGCCTCACATCTTTGCTCTTGACAAAGGTCTTTTTAAGGAAGGAATGGCATTTTCCGACACTCACACAATCTGCCGTTCTGATTTTGAAGAGTTCGGCAAGCGCATTGGACTTCCTGCAAAAGTAATAAAACAAGAGATCGATATGTTTGCAACAGAAAAGCCGCAGGTAAAAGAGCTGCTTGGCCGTTCGTTCCTTTCACTATCATTACAAGAACAATATTGGATGGCATTCGATTACCGTCGCAAAATGCTTAATTTTTAAGGTGGATGCTATAAATTTCCTCCTTCATCGTTTCAACAGTTCGTCCATCTCTGCCGTTGCAGGGATTTTTGTATAAACAGTTATAGAATAAACCCGGAATAATTAAAAAGATATAAATCTTGTAGAATAGTACCGCTTTATAGTAGTATATTGATATTTATTTATATCTTTGCAAAAAAAATAGCAACATATCACTATATGGTAACGGAAAATTATACCACGAACCAGGACTTTATCATGCTCCTGAGCCAACGGCTGAAGGAGTATCGGCTTGCTGCACGCATCAGTCAGAAGGAGATGGCGGAGAAATCGGGCGTAAGTCTTACTACCATCTGCCATCTGGAGCAGGGGGTGAATCAGAACATCACGCTCAACAACTTCATTTCACTGCTACGTGCCGTCGGCATGGAGCAGCGTCTGAACGATTTGTTGCCAGAACTGCCTATGCCGCCAATGGCACTGAAACAGATAAACAAGTATATTCCCAAAAGAGTAAGGAGGAGCAGCCATGATACAGAATCTTGATGTCTATCTGTGGAATCTGAAAGTAGGTTCATTGGTCACTTACAAGGAACGGTATTCGGAGAAGATATGTTTCTATTTCGACCGCGCTTTCCTTGCCAACGGCTATGACATTGCTCCATTGCGGGCATCCGTAAACAGCGTTTCCGTCAAGAACGGTCTGCCTGTTTATGCTGACGAAGAAAAACTCTTCGGTGGCTTGCCCTCGTTCATTGCAGACTCTTTGCCCGACCATTGGGGAAACAGGGTGTTCAACGAGTGGGCCAAAGCGCATAATATCAGTACACGGAACCTCTCGGCCCTTGACCGCCTGGCATACATTGGCAGAAGAGGTATGGGCGCTTTGGAGTTTCTGCCTCCTGCTGCAGAAGAGATGGAGCAACCGTTCAAGGTGGAGATAGCCGAACTGTACAAACTGGCACAGTCGGCATTGAACGAGGCGAAGAGCTTCAAGGCAGGGGTGCATCCCGACTTGTTGATAGAGAGCCTGTTCAAGGTGGGTACTTCTGCCGGTGGACGAAGACCAAAAGCTATCATCAACCTAAACAAGGAAACAAACGAATGCTATTCCGGACAAGTGGATGCACCGATGCCCGGCTTTGTTCCGATGATTATCAAATTTGACGAACATTCGGATATACCCACCACACGCATTGAATACAGCTATTACCTGATGGCAAAGGATGCAGGACTGAAGATGATGCCGTCCTCCCTGATGGAAGGGGAAAAGGCTGCACACTTCCTTACGGAACGGTTTGACAGACAGAAGGGCAAGAAGATTCACATACAGACATTGGCAGCCATGAATCCCTCATCGGACAGTTATGAAGACTTGTTTGACACGGCCTGCCGTATCGGCATTCTTCCATCGGAGCAGAAGCAGTTGTTCTTGCTGACGGTGATGAACGTGCTTGGCGGCAATGTGGATGACCACAACAAGAACTTCAGTTTCCTGATGGGCAGTGACGGCGTGTGGCACACGGCTCCGGCTTACGACTACACCTTCTCGGTTGACCCGTCTGCACCGGGATATATGAACCGCCACTGCATGACCATCAACAACAAGAATTCGGACATTGAACGTTCAGACCTCCTCGAACTGGCCAAGCGGTACAATATAAAGGGAGCTGGCGCAATCATAGAAAAGGTTATCAGCATTGTTAACAATTATAAGCAATATGCAGAAGCGGCTGGTGTAAGTCCGTACTGGACTCACAAGATAAAAGAGGAAATTGGGTATCGGACAGACAACATGAGATTATTGCCCCAACCCTAGCTATCACCTTCAGTTTGAATTGGATGAGAACAACGAGCCTCTGGGCTTGCCTAAATTCCAGAACATCGGTGAAGAGTCAAGCAAGGGCGGTTGGTGGACATTCTACTACAGCGCTTCAGCTGATTACTGCTCATTCACTCGTGAAGGAACTGTATTCACCATCAATGGTGCATGGGCCTATGGTGACGCTGATATGGGCTATGGCCTTTACGGCTACGCCACTGAAGTATTCGATTGGAACGACGGTTGCCCCAGTGCCAACTGATTTCAATAGAATAAGTATATAAAAAATCCCTGCAACCTCAGAGTCCCCTCTGCCGTTGCAGGGATTTTTGTATATTGGAGCGGAATTTTCCTAAACAATCATTGCAAATCCAATGATTGTGCTTATATCTGCAGCGTAATAATTGGGAAAGCAATGATTATAGATGTGTATGCACTTACAGACACAAAAAAACTACCCAAGAATATCTGCAATCATTCTCTTAACAGTACATAACAAACCTGGGAATTCATTTTTTACCACATTGAACACCACTTCTGCATCCAATTCAAAATAATGATGTGCAATGATATCACGTATTCCCATTGCACCCCTCCAATCAACCTCCGGATATTGAGGCAGTAATTTTTTCTCTGTAATCTTATCTATACCTTTTATGCTTTCACCAATAGCAATTAACAACATACAAGTACTTTCCAACCGTTCCATTCCCGCCGGTGACTCATAGTAGTCATGATATGAATTGATCTTTACAGATTTTTCAATTACCCGCTCCACGGTCTGCTCAATCTTTCGCAGGGCAGAAACCACGTATTCTTCTCTATACATAAATTCCCTCCTTCATTATATCCCGTTTTAACAGTTCGTCCATCTCTGGCCTTATACGAATAATATCCACTGGCCTTCCGAACAGGTTCTGTAACTCCTCTTTTATATGTACCAAATTAAAAAGCGAAGGTGAAACCAAATCAACGCAAATATCAATATCACTATCCTCAGTTTGCTCACCACGCGCAACTGAACCAAAGATGCCAATACGTGAAATTCCGTACTGCACAGCCTTTAAAGCTTTATAGCTTTTCAAAATCTGCAAATATTCACTCGTTGCTTTCATTTTGACCTCCTTATTCCTTTTTTCTATTTAAACATCAATCGAATGCAAAAATAAGAGTTTTTGTTGAATAAGAGGTTGTTTTATGGAGTTTTTGTCGATTGAGAAGCAATTTTTATGGTAATTTGTCGATTAAGGAACAACATAAGCTTTCCACATTCGATAAAAAGCACTTTTGTATTTCTCTCGCCTTACACTACTTTGCTTCGCGAAAATAGGCGGCGGCTCGGACGTGTTGTTGAGCGATAGCGAAAAATAAAAAATAAACGAGTTTATTTTGTTCTTCTCTCGCCTTGCACTACTTTGCTTCGCGAAGATAAGCGGCGGCTCGGAAATAAAAAAGAATTCGATTCTTTTTGTATTTCTCTCGCCTTGCACTATCTTTGCACCAAATTGAAAAAGGATGAAGGAATTTGTAATATCTGAAGCCCAAACCGAAACGGCCGTACTGGTGGCCATCATCACTCCGCAACAGAATGAGCGGAAGACCAATGAGTATTTGGACGAACTGGAATTTCTGGCCGAGACGGCTGGTGCCAAGACGGTAAAACGTTTTACGCAACGACTGGATGGCGCCAGTTCGGTGACCTATATCGGTAAGGGTAAACTACAAGAAATAAAGGAATATATCCAACGCGAAGCTGAGGAAGAACGCGAGGTGGGTATGGTCATTTTCGATGATGAATTGTCGGCCAAGCAGATGCGCAACATCGAAAAAGAGTTGCAGATAAAGATTCTTGACCGTACATCGCTCATCCTCGACATCTTTGCCATGCGTGCCCAAACGGCTCATGCCAAGACTCAGGTAGAGCTGGCTCAGAACCGTTATATGCTTCCCCGTTTGCAACGTCTGTGGACACACCTTGAGCGACAAGGTGGTGGTTCTGGTAGTGGCAAGGGTGGCTCGGTAGGTTTGCGTGGCCCTGGTGAAACCCAGTTGGAGATGGACCGCCGTATCATCTTGAACCGTATGTCGTTGCTGAAGCAACAATTGGCTGAAATTGACAAGCAGAAGACAACGCAACGCAAGAACCGTGGACGCCTTATCCGCGTGGCATTGGTAGGATACACCAACGTGGGCAAATCGACCTTGATGAACCTGCTGGCCAAGAGCGAGGTGTTTGCTGAAAACAAGTTGTTTGCCACACTGGACACCACGGTGCGCAAGGTGATTATCGAAAACTTGCCCTTCCTGTTGAGTGATACGGTAGGATTCATCCGCAAATTGCCTACGGAACTGGTTGAGTCGTTCAAAAGTACATTGGACGAAGTGCGTGAAGCCGACCTCCTGTTGCACGTGGTGGATATTTCACATCCTGACTTTGAAGAGCAGATACAGGTGGTGGAGCGCACGTTGGGCGACCTTGGATGCAGTGACAAGCCAAGTATGATTATCTTCAATAAGATTGATGCTTATACATACGTTGAGAAGGACGAGGACGACCTGACACCGCGCACCAAGGAGAACATTACTTTACCCGAACTGATGAACACCTGGATGGCCAAAATGAATGGCGATTGCATCTTCATTTCGGCGCGGGAGAAGACCAATCTGGAAGAACTGAAAACCATTATATATAATAAGGTAAGGGAACTGCACGTACAGAAGTACCCCTACAACGATTTCCTTTACCAGACTTACGATACGGAAGAACAATGAAAAGACAACTGACCGACGAAGAGATCAGGCAACTTGAGCAACAAGGATGCTCGGCCGAGAAGTGGGAGAACATACTTGTCCACCCGAAGTTTGACACCAATAACTTGCGCCATACCCATTTCGAGGGTGACGTAGAGATAGGCGAGGGGGTGAGCATAAGTCATGTAGGTGTGATAAAGAACGTCGCCATTGGCGATGATGTGACCATCTGCCGTGTGAACGAACTCACGTGTGACAAGTGGATAGATGCGGAGCTTTGCCAAGAAGGAATCACCGTGGGCAACGAAGCCGGTGAGCCTAATGTGCGCTTTACACACTCCCCCAACGAACAATTGGATTGGCTGAATGCGCACCGTGTGCAATATCCTCATATTGAGGAAGTGGTAACTCCTGACAGGTCTCCCATCTGCTCTATCGGAAGTGGGTGTCGCATCAAGAATTCTGGCACGTTGCACAACCTCTCTTTGAAGTCAGACGTCCGCATAGAAGGAGCCGCCCATTTGGAAGAAGGTTTCTTGTTGGAAGGAGCTTATGTAGGTACACAAGTGATTGCCCATAAGTTCGTCATCGGCCCTCGCACCAAGGTGACCGACGGAGCCAAACTTTACCACGTCATCACCACCAACGATTGCAAGATAGGCAAGGGGTTCATGGCCGAAAATTGCTACTTCGGACATCATTGTGAAATGTTTTGTGGCGAGGCTTGTGCCGTATTTGCCGGGCCTCACACGGTGAGCCACCATAAATCGACGTTGCTCATCGGCGGGGAGTTCTCGTTTTACAATGCAGGTTCGAATACCAATCAGAGCAATCACGCCTACAAGTTAGGCCCTGTTCACCACGGCACATTGGCGCGAGGCTCGAAGACGGCTTCGGGTAGCCACATCTTGTGGCCGATGCAAACGGCTCCTTTCACCATGGTGATGGGTAAGGTGAAGACACATCCCGACTTGTCGGCTTTGCCATTCTCTTATGTCATTGCAGATGGAGACAAGGTGTATGTGGCACCAGGCATGAATTTGGGTACGGCGGGCACTTTCCGCGATGTGTTGAAGTGGCGCCAACGCGGCAAATCTCCCTACACTGGAGAGTACGATTTCCTCTCTCCCTTCGTGATGCAAAGCGTATTCAAGGGGCTCGACACCTTGGAAGCCTTGCAACGGCAATATGGCACAGAAGTGGAGGAGTATCCCTACAACGGAACCTTTATCCGCTGGAGTGCCTTGTCGAAAGGACTTGACCGTTATAGGCTGGCCATCCGCCTCTATGCTAACAAAATCGTCCCTACAGAGGAGATTGTTGGCGAAGCTCTCAATTGGCACTGGACAGACGTGGCTGGCTTGCCTATGGTGGAAGAACTGTTAACCCAGGGCTATGGGTACCTTAACCCAGGGCTAAGGGAGGCTCAGCCTTGGGATAAGGTTAATGCCCTTTACACTGCCCAATCGCAACAATGGGGAGCCGCCATGTTGGCTCATCGGTATGGCGAAGCCTTCACGGATGGGTCGCTCCGCCAAAAAGGGGGAGAAGCTCTTGATGAATGGAAAGCTTTGCTGGTGGGCGATGCACGCAAAGAACTTGCCTTGGGCGACATGGATGAGGCATTGGTGGACGATTTTATAAGAAAAGTAGAGGAAAACAGCAAAGATTCTCTGTAAAAGGTATCGTCGTATTGAGTTTTTGCGTAACTTTGCGGAGCTATGAAAAAAGAACTCGTACATTTGCTTACTTGCATACCGCTATATTTCTTGTGTGCGATATGTTTTTCGTGCCACGAAAAGAACCATGGCATCGACCCTATGACCGCCCGGTTGATAGAGCTGGACGATAGCCTTTATTTTCTTCCACAGGGAAAAAGTTTTTCCGCAATCTTCGAAGAATTTGATAGCCTCGAACGCATCTGTTCGCTTGAGAACAATTGTTCGGGAGAGGCCATGCTCCATCACATTCGTGCCGACCTCCACATCATGGCCGGTCACAATGCGTTGGCCTTTAACGAAACCCGCAAATTGTTGGAAAAGGCTGATTGTGAATTCGACGAAGGTGTCTATTTCCTTACCCTTTCGAACATCGACATCGAGCTGAACCTGTTGGGGAAAGCCCGCGAGCGTCTGCTGGATGCCCTTGAGCGATTGTCTGATAACCGCATCCTGCAAACCCGCATACATTTGCACTTGCTGGAGTTGAACGTTATCCAAAAGAGTTTCAACAATGCCATGTTGCGCATTGACAAGATTGAACGATTGAATGCCGTGGAGGGTGTCCACACGTTGCCCCATAACATCCAGATACGCTATGCGGCTTGGAAATCATTGGCTTATCTCTACTTTGGCGATACGGAATATTGTCACCGTCTGATGGCTGAGTTTGAAGCCAACGACGAGTTGAAGGCATCGAGCGGATACGATGCCATACGCCATCTGCTCCGCCGTAACTATCACTCTGCCATGGAAGAGTATGATGAAGCCTTGAAACATGCAAAGGCATATATCGAAGAGTGTCAGAAGCACAAGAACCACCATTGGGAGCTGAATGCCTATATGCGCACAGGAAACATCTTGGAAGAGAGTGGACAACCGGAGGAAGCCCTGCGCTATTATAGTCGGGCTGTAGAACTGAAAGATTCGTTGACAAACCTCAATATGAGTCGTGAAGAGGTAATCTTGAAGGAGGAGCAACGCCTTGATGAACTTGAATACCAGTTGTGGCAGAAGCGTCACAACCTGTTGCGCTACGGCTTCTTTGCCGGAATCGCGGCGTTGGCACTGATTGTTTTCAGTATCATCTATTTGCGTCGTCAGAGCCATAAGTTGCAAGATTCAATTGTCCAATTGAAGGCGGCACAGAAACGGGCCGACGAAAGTATTCAGGCCAAAAGCCTCTTCCTGTCGAACATGAGCCATGAGATACGCACACCGCTGAATGCCATCTCCGGCTTCTCGGAAATCCTTATATCGCAACCGGACATGGACAAGGAGATGCGGGGCGAATGTAACAACATCATCCGCGAAAACTCCATGTTGTTGCTGAAATTGTTGAACGATGTGCTTGACCTTTCGAACCTCGACATCGAAAAGATGAACTTCAGTTTCGACAACTGCGACGTTGTGGGCATCGGACGCTCGCTCGTCAATATGTTGCAAAACATCAAGCATTCGTCCAATGCCCGCCTCCTGTTTGAAAGTGAAATTCCTGAGCTGGTGCTATATACCGATGAAAACCGTTTGCGACAAATGCTGATAAACCTGCTTATCAATGCCACCAAGTTTACCAAGGAAGGAACCATTACGTTGTCCGTCAAGGTGGACAAACAGAGGGAGTATGCCCTGTTTGCCGTGACAGATACAGGTTGTGGCATTCCTTTGGAAAAGCAGAAGGCGGTATTCTCGCGCTTTGAGAAATTGCACGAGAACATCAATGGCACAGGGCTTGGACTCTCTATCTGCCAATCCATCATCCATCGCTTGGGCGGAGACATCTGGATAGACTCTTCCTATACCCAAGGAGCACGCTTCGTATTCTCACACCCCATACCAAAATCATAAGAATCATGAAACAGTTATATATCACACTTCTTCTGTTGTTGGGGCTGGCGGGAAATGCTTTTGCCAAGAATTCGGCCGATAGCCTTGCGTCGGTTCATGCCAAACTCCCTGTTGCTGAAAAACTTGAATTGTATCGCGAGCATCTGCAACATCAGAATGCCGAAGAAAATGCTTTTTATCACAGCCTTATCAACCAATTGAACAACTCATTTCAAGCGAAATCCTTGCAGACACGTTATACCAAGACTTCCAGCTTGATTTACAGTGTGTTGATAGTTGTACTTTCGGCATTCGGTATCTATCTGATATTCAATGTACGACGTATCTTGAAACTCTACCGTATAGAGAAGCAAAACAGGGAAAAGACGCAAGAATTGCTGATGAATACGGAAGACATCAATACGATCAAAGCACGCTTCTTGCAAGACATCAGCTACAAGATACGGACCCCGCTGAACAGTGTGATGGGTTTGTCGGAAATATTGGCAAACAATCCGGAACTGATTGAAGCTGAGGATGTAAAAAGTATTTCGGAGACCATACAGGAGAATTCGCAAGAATTGCAACAATTGGTGAATGCCGTACTTGATCTCTCCCGTTTGGAATCAGGCATGATGAAGTATAATCTTTCCGATTACAGCTTAATCCAAATTTGTCAGGATGCCATCAGTGTCGTACGGTTGCATAGCGATACGCCTATCCCACCAATCGGCTTCAATTGTACGGTGGAAGAGGGTAGGGACATCATTCATACCGATGTGACACGCTTGACGCAAATCTTGTCAGAGATGTTGCACACTCCCTTGCATAAAGTGGAACAGGGGGAAGAGGAAAATGTATGTATAAACTTGTCGGTTTGTAAAGAAAATGGTGCCTTCTTACAAGTGGAAGTCAAGCATTCTCCCATGACAAGAAATGCCGATGAAGACTCTCTGAACTCCATCCGGCAAAAGATTGCCCAACTGCTCATCGAGCATTTCGGAGGCACGTTCAGCATCCAATCCGAAGATATTCTGTTCACATATCCGTTAAAATAACAAATATTTGCCAATTTCTTGACAGAATATGCCTGCAATTAGCGCGAAAATCGTTATTTTTGCCGTCTAATAACTTAATTATGCAAGACATGTCTGAAACGAAAAGAATCAAGACCGCACTCGTGTCGGTTTATCACAAGGAAGGTTTGGATGAAATTATTACCAAACTGCATGAAGAAGGAGTAGAGTTTCTCTCAACCGGAGGAACCCGTCAGTTTATCGAATCATTGGGCTATCCCTGCAAGGCAGTGGAAGACCTCACTTCATATCCCTCTATTTTGGGTGGTCGCGTAAAGACCCTTCACCCGAAAGTGTTCGGTGGCATTCTCTGTCGTCGTCATCTGGAAGAGGATATCCAGCAGATTGAACAATATGAAATCCCCGAAATAGACCTCGTCATCGTTGACCTCTATCCGTTCGAGGCAACCGTTGCTTCGGGTGCTGAAGAGCCTGCCATCATTGAGAAGATTGACATAGGCGGCATCTCACTCATCCGCGCCGGTGCCAAGAACTTCAAGGATGTGGTTATCGTAGCCAGCAAGGCACAATACCAGCCGTTGGCTGACATCCTGAACGACCACGGAGCTGAAACCACTTTGGAAGAGCGTCGTTGGTTTGCCAAGGAGGCTTTCGCTGTTTCTTCTCACTACGATTCTGCCATCTTCAACTATTTCGATGGCGAGAATGGCTCTGCTTTCCGTGCAGCTGTTGAGTGTCCCAAATCACTCCGTTATGGCGAGAACCCCCATCAGCAAGGTGCCTTCTTTGGCGACTTCGAAGCGATGTTCGACCAGATTCATGGCAAAGAAATCTCTTACAACAACTTGCTCGACATCAATGCAGCCGTTGACTTGATTGACGAGTTCGATGAAGTGACTTTCGCCATCCTGAAACACAACAATGCGTGTGGCTTGGCTTCACGTCCCGTGTTGGTGGACGCTTGGAAAGATGCGCTTGCCGGCGACCCCGTATCAGCTTTCGGTGGTGTACTGATTACCAATGCTGTTATTGACAAGGCCACGGCTGAAGAGGTCAACAAGATTTTCTTTGAAATCATCATCGCTCCCGATTACGACGTGGATGCATTGGAAATCCTCGGACAGAAGAAGAACCGCATCATCCTCGTACGCAAAGAGGGTGTACAGTTGCCCAAGAAGCAGTACCGCTCTGTATTGAACGGTGTGCTCGTGCAAGACCGCGACTTGAAGACCGAAACCCCCGAAGACCTGAAGCAAGTGACCGACAAGGCCGCTACCGCTCAGGAAGTGGAGGACATGCTTTTTGCCAACAAGATTGTGAAGAACAGCAAGAGCAATGCCATCGTATTGGCCAAGAACAAGCAACTTTGTGCCAGCGGTGTAGGACAGACATCACGTGTGGATGCCTTGAAGCACGCTATTGAGAAGGCTAAGGGATTCGGCTTCGACCTTCAGGGTGCAGTTATGGCCAGCGATGCATTCTTCCCCTTCCCCGATTGTGTGGAGATTGCCGGCAACGAAGGCATCACAGCCGTTATCCAACCGGGCGGTTCAGTGAAGGACGAACTCTCGTTCCAATATTGCAACGAGCATGGTATTGCCATGGTAACAACCGGATTCCGTCATTTCAAACACTAAAAAAATAATTAGCTAATGTGCTAATATGCCAATGTGCAAAGGGACATTGAGTATTTATCAATATTAGCACATTGGCACATTGCCATATTAGCATATTATACACATGGGATTATTCTCTTTCACTCAAGAAATAGCGATGGACCTTGGCACTGCCAATACTGTCATCATCAGCAATGGAAAGATTGTTGTCGATGAACCGTCTGTCGTAGCCCTTGACCGCCATACCGATAAGATGATTGCTGTAGGTGGCAAGGCTAAAATGATGCATGAGAAGACTCACGACAACATCCGCACCATCCGCCCGCTGCAAAACGGTGTCATTGCTGACTTCAACGCTTGTGAGCAAATGATACGCGGTCTTATCAAGATGGTCGATACCGGACGTCGTCTTTTCTCTCCCTCTTTACGCATGGTTATCGGTGTTCCTTCGGGTAGTACCGAAGTCGAACTTCGTGCTGTTCGCGACAGTGCCGAACGTGCTAACGGGCGCGATGTATATCTGCTGTTCGAACCGATGGCTGCCGCAATCGGTGTGGGCATCGATGTGGAAGCTCCCGAAGGGAACATGATTGTGGATATCGGTGGTGGCTCTACGGAGATTGCCGTCATCTCACTCGGTGGTATCGTGTCCAATAACTCTATCCGTACGGCAGGCGATGACCTTACGGCCGACATTCAGGCTTATATGAGTCGCCAGCACAATGTAAAGGTCAGCGAACGTATGGCCGAACGAATCAAGATTCACGTGGGTTCAGCACTTCCCGATTTGGGAGAAAATGCTCCTGAAGACTATGTGGTGTATGGTCCGAACCGTGTGACTGCCCTTCCGATGGAAGTGCCTGTCTGCTATCAGGAAATTGCCCATTGTCTGGACAAGACGATTGCCAAGATTGAGACCGCTGTACTCAGTGCCCTTGAGAACACGCCTCCCGAACTGTATGCAGATATTGTGAAGAACGGTATTTGGTTGACTGGAGGTGGTGCTTTGCTTCGTGGGTTGGACAAACGTTTGACTGACAAGATAAATATTCCGTTCCACATAGCCGAAGACCCCTTGCACAGTGTGGCACGCGGTACCGGCATTGCTTTGAAGAACGTTGACCGTTTCACATTCTTGATGAGATAACTCTATTTACAAGGTACAACTTACAAAGCACAATTGCCACCATGTGGCATCCTGCGAACTGTGTTTTGTAATTGTACCTTGTGCCTTGTAAATTGTAAATGAGACAGTGCGCAATCTGCTGAATTTCCTCCTAAATTACGGTTACTGGATTCTCTTCCTTCTGTTAGAGGTTGCCAGTTTCATGTTGCTGTTCCGTTTCAACAGCTATCAGGGAAGCGTAGGTTTCACGTCGGCCAATTGGATTGCCGGACATATCTATACGGTATCAGCAGAAGTTTCATCCTTCTTCAAATTACGTTCTGTAAACCATCGCTTGACGCAGGAAAACGTGACCCTGCAAGCCGAAAACAAAGCCTTGCGTGAGGCTTTGCAACGCACCGTGTCTGAGGTTGGGGATAAAGCCATAGCCCCCGATTTGCAAAAGGATGACTACAGTACGATTCCCGTCCACGTCATCAACAACTCCTTGCATTTGCCCGACAATTACCTTACTTTGGACAAAGGCGCGGCCGATGGTGTGGCTCCTGAGATGGGCGTAGTGGGAGGCAATGGTGTTATGGGCATCGTCTATATGGTTTCAGAGCATTATGCTTTGGCCATTTCGCTGCTTAACAGCAAGTCCAGCATCAGTTGCAAGTTCAAGCATAGCGACTACTTTGGCTATCTGAAATGGAAGGGTGGAAGTCCGCGTCATGCTTTGTTGGAAGATGTCCCCCGGCACGCTCTGTTTCAAAAAGGTGATACCATCGTGACCAGCGGTTACTCTGCTGTGTTTCCCCAGGGATTGATGGTGGGAACTGTAGATAGTATTGCCGACTCCAACGATGGCTTGTCCTATCTGTTACGCGTCCAGTTGGCTACCGATTTTGCATGTTTGGACAATGCATTGATAATCTCCAATGATCACAGGGAGGAGCAACACGCATTGGAAACGAAAGCCCAACAAGTTCCCTGAAGGCCATTAAAAGTATAAACCCTATAGCCACCTATATGATTATCACATTCCTCAAACGCTTCAGTTGGTTTTGGGTGCTTGTGCTCGTACAAGCGCTCATCCTTAACAATGTGCATTTCTTTGGCTATGCCACTCCGTTCCTCTATATTTACCTGTTGTTGAAGTTCGATGCCAACATGTCGCGTTACAGCTTGTTGTTATGGGGCTTTTCGCTTGGTCTGGCAGTTGATGTTTTTTCCAATACTCCTGGGGTGAATGCGGCTTCTGCCACGCTGTTAGCCTTTGTCCGTCCATTCTTGCTCAAACTTTTTGCTCCACGCGATAGTGCCGATGACTTTTCTCCCGGTATCCACAGTATGGGACTTGCCCCTTTCATGCGTTATGCCTCTGTGGCCACTTTGGTTCACCAGAGTGCACTTGTCCTGTTGGTTACTTTCTCTTTTGCCCAACCTTCGGTGATGTTGCTCAAGGTCGTGTCGGGAACGTTACTTACCACCCTCTGCATCTGGGGGGTAGAAGTCGCCAAGAAATAATCCTTGCCCTTTTCTTTTCCCGCTATGAAGAAGAATCCGTTTGAAACGCGTAAGTATGTCATTGGCAGTGTGGTGGTGGGCATTGTACTCGTCTATATTCTGCGCCTGTTCTCGCTACAGATTGTCAGCGACGAATACAAGCAACATGCCGACAGTAATGCTTTCCTGAAGAAAACGCAATATCCTTCACGAGGAATCATCTACGACCGCAACGACAGTCTGTTGGTGTACAACCAACCGGCTTACGATGTCACCTTCATCCCGCGTGAAATAACCAATCTCGACACGCTCGACCTGTGCAATGCTTTAGGCATTACGCGCGAACAATTCGACAAGCGCATGAAGGACATCCGTAACCGCAACCTCAATCCTGGTTACTCGCGCTACACCCATCAGACCCTGCTTACCCAACTTTCGGGCGAAGAGTTTTCTGTTTTCCAAGAGAAGCTGTTCCGCTTCCCCGGTTTCTACATACAGCGCCGTAGCATCCGGCAATACACCTGCGATGTGGGTGCCCATGTGTTGGGCGACATTGCCGAAGTTTCCAAGAAGGACATTGCGAACGACGAATACTACAAACGGGGCGACTACATCGGCAAACAAGGTATCGAGCGATCCTACGAAAAGCAGTTGCGTGGCGAGAAAGGCATGGAGATTCTGCTACGCGATGTACACGGCCGCATACAGGGACGCTATATGGATGGCGCCATGGACGTTCGCTCCACTCCCGGAAAAAATCTGAAGTTGGGTCTCGACATCAAGTTGCAAGCCTTGGGCGAACGTCTGTTGGAGGGAAAGATTGGCAGCATTGTGGCCATCGAGCCTAAGACGGGCGAGATTCTCTGTATGGTCAGTGCCCCATCTTTCGACCCTCACCTGATGGTGGGGCGGCAACGCGGAGACAACCATCTGAAACTTTCGCACGACGGATGGAAGCCTCTGCTTAATCGTGCCATCATGGGAACTTATCCGCCCGGCTCCACGTTCAAGACTTCGCAAGCACTGACCTTTCTTGAGGAGGGTATCATCACCGAGCATACTGTCTATCCCTGTCACGGAGGTTTTGTTCACCGTGGTTTGCGCGTAGGTTGCCATGCCCACGGTTCGCCCATTCCCGTTATCCCCTCCTTGGCCACCTCGTGCAATGCCTTCTACTGTTGGGGACTCTACTATATGATTGGTTCACGCAGCAAGTATGGTTCGGTACAGAATGCCATGAACCGTTGGCGCGACTACATGGTCTCCATGGGCTTCGGCTATCCTCTCGGTGTCGATTTGCCGGGCGAGAAACGTGGCCTTATCCCCAATGCACAGTATTACGACAAAGCTTATCGTGGCTCATGGAACGGCATGACCATCATCAGTATCTCCATCGGACAGGGCGAGGTGAACCTCACTCCGCTGCAGATTGCCAACCTTGGAGCGACCATTGCCAACCGTGGATGGTTCATCACTCCCCACGTGGTGAAAGAGATTGAGGGCGAACCTCTTGACTCACTCTACACCACCCGCCGTTACACCATGGCTTCGGAGAAGAACTACGACATCGTGGTCAAAGGTATGCGCGAGGCCGTGCTGAACGGAACTTGTCGAGGTGCCAACCTGCCGGGCATCGAGGTGTGTGGCAAGACGGGAACGGCACAGAACCGTGGAAAAGACCACTCCATCTTCATGGGCTTCGCACCCAAGGACGACCCGCAGATAGCCGTCGCCGTCTATGTGGAAAACGGAGGCTTCGGTGCCACCTTCGGCGTGCCCATCGGTGCACTCATCATGGAGCAGTACATCAACGGGGAACTTTCTCCCGAAAGTCAGGCCAAAGTCGATTACCTCCGCGAACGGCCCATCTATTACGACGACAAGAGGTAACCAGCCCCCATCTGTGGATTATGGAACTCCATCTGCGGACTATGGAAGCCCGTCTGTACAGTATGGAAATCCATCAGCCAGTTATTTTTCTTATGCACATCGTTGGTTTTATGAAACAAAAACGGTACTTTTGCCAAAAATAAGAATATCATACGACATGGAGAAGAAGGACATACGATGGATACAGCGGTTCAGCAACTTCCGCAAAGCGTTGGTCAAGTTGAACCAAGCCGTTGGCATCATTACCAATCAGACAGAGAGTGTAAAGGAAGTGGACGAACTGCTGAAGGAAGGGCTTATCCAACGCTTTGAATACACCCACGAGCTGGCTTGGAAGGTGATGAAAGACTATGCCGAATATCAAGGATATACCGATGTGCGCGGTTCAAGGGATGCCCTCCGTCAAGCCTTGCAAATGGGAATCATCAATGATGCCGCCTGGATGGACTCCATCGAAGACCGCAATCTGACGTCGCACAACTACGACGAAGAGGTGGCAGAAGAGGTGTACGAAGCCATCGTGCACAAGTATCATCCGCTCTTCATCCGCTTTGAAGCCACCATGTCGAAGTTGGCAGGCAACGGACCCACATTATTCTAATCCCATGCCATACGGACTACAAGAATCTGAACTGCAAAAACTGCACGAGTTGTTCCGCGCCAATGAGAACATCCGGCAGGTCATCCTCTACGGCTCGCGTGCCAAGGGGAACTACAAGCCGTTTTCCGACGTGGACATCACACTGACGGGCGAACACCTTACGCGTACCGACATCAACCGACTGCAAGCCGCCCTGGCCGAATCGTCCCTCCCCTACCAATTCGACATCTCCCTGTTCGCCTCGCTCAAGAGCGACGAACTGATTGACCATATCCGCCGCAGGGGGATTGTGATATATCAGAAGTAACTGAACCCAAGACGGTCTTTCAGATTGTCTCTTTTATAGTATGTATTTCCGCATCTTGCACGAAAAAGAGGCTTTGCAAACAATTTGCAAACTCAAACTTTGCTCTTTTCCTATGAAAAAGGGCTATCTTTGCCACATGACGAATAAAAGCTATATGTTGTTGGCGGCTCTTGTCTGTGTCATATTGGCGGGATGCAGCCGAAAATCCGAACCGGACAAGTACAGTCTGAGTGGCGTGTGGATAATGACCCATGCGGAATATCCTGTTCCTGAATTATCCGAAGACTTTCCCGATGCTGATGGGAAGACACTTTGCCGGATATACGAAGGCGATAGTGTTTTCTACGAGTGTTGGATAAGGACGATGAAGCCCGGCCAACCGCAGAATGTTATGACTGCATCGGATGTCATAATCGTCCCCAAAAGTAAGTGTGTCTGCACCCTGATACAGAAGGACGGTGCCGGCAATCCGTTGTACCTTGAGGATGGTTCCGTCCGGCCTGTCAGATTTCTCAGCAACACATCTATGACAATTCAGAAAGTCGGCATTGTATTCTCCTGGACATTGGCCAAAGAGATGAAACAAGAACGTATCGCGGAAATCAAGGAAATTATCGCCAACAACTTGAGTAGCGCCGGCGAAATGCGCCAGTTTGTATTGCCCACCACTGAGCGCCAACTGGAGGCTGCCAACAGCCAATTGAAGACCACAGCCCATACGCTCGCGTACATTATTATTATATTGGTGCTTGTCGTGCTGCTCATTGTGTATGTGGCCATCAATGTTTCTCGCAAGAAACGGCGTGTCGAACAACAGTTGCGCCAAATGAGTGAAGAGCGTGAACTGCGCCCACAACCCGTGCGTCAGGCAATGGCTGAGGTGGAAGAGGATTTCCTTCATTCAGAGTTTTATTTGTCGCTGCGCCGACGTATTGCAGCCGGTGAAATGCTGAGAGAAGAAGATTGGAAAGAGATGGAACAACGGATGAAGTCCGTATGGCCTGCTTTCAGCAATCGGTTGTTCGACCTTTGCCACTTGTCGGAACTGGAGTATCGCGTCTGTCTGCTCATCAAATTGCGCGTATCGCCGTCGGAGATGGCGGCATTGTTGAGCAAAGATACAAGTACCATCAGCACCGTGCGTAGCCGTCTTTACCAGAAAGTGTTCCAACGCAAGGGCAGTTCCAAGGCTTGGGACAGCTTTATTCTCTCAATGTGACTTTGCAAATTGTTTGCAATTGAAAATGCAAAGTAAATGCAAAATAAAAAGCTTGGTGCAGTGGACTGACGGCCTTACCTTTGCACCGACAAAATCAATTTATTAACTTTTTAAACTGTAAGTGATATGAAAAAATTATTGGTGATTGTAGTAATGGCAATGGCTTGCATCAGCAGCCTCACGGCACAGACAACTGACAAGAGACTTCTTGGCGTATGGGTAATGGAGTCCATGCAATTTGATGGCGAAGAGAAGATTCTTTGTGGCAGTAAAGAAACGCCCTATACCCAGTTCAAGTTCTATGGGGCTGATGGTGAGTATGCCTGTGCAGAGATTGTCCGTCAGGAAAATGGGGAATTTGTTGTCATTCCTCACGAGTACGGTACATACACCTACAAGAATGGTGTCTATTCTGAAATGGGGCGTCCTGCAGTTGCCAAGGAAGACATGGTACTGGTCGACAAAGACACTTTCAAAGGCCGTTGGGCAAATCGCAACGATGTGTGGAAGAAGAAAACCAACCTGTCCAAAGAGGCGATAGACTACATTATCACTCTCTGTAAAATGGCGAAGCAGAAACCATCGGCAGAAGTTCAAAAGTCCATTGAGCAAAGCATGTTCAGCCGCTAAACGGACACACGAATTGCTAAAAAAACTAAAGTTTATAATAATGTTGTTGTAGTTTGACCGGAAAGGTTAAAAGAAGAAAGGGGTGCGCGATGCATCCCTTTCTTGTTTATACGGCTATTTCATTTCTTCCCCGGCACATACTTCTTTCCTACCACAAGGCGGTCGCCTGAGAGGTCCACTTCGAAGAGGTTGGGGATGCGCAGGTAGTAACCTACGTCCTTGTGGCTGTGGACTGACATCAGCCACTTGCCTTCGAGGGTCTGGAAAAGCATTCCGTGGCCGAAGTTCGGCGGGGTGATAGGCTCGGCCTCGTGTACCCAAGGACCGTCGAGAGTGCCGCTCTCGGAATAGACAACTCCCTGTGTATAGACATTATCGACCCAGCTGGTCCATATCATACCCAAGCGGCCGGTGCCGGTCTTGAACAGGTACGGTCCGTCGGTCACTTTGTTGGGGCGCACCTTGCCGTCCTCCACTTCGTTGCTCCAGGGACACGAGCTGGCGCGGAACATCAGTTTGCCTTCGCCGATGGAGCCGCTCAGGTCGGGCTTCAACTCTATCTTCTCCATCGTGCCATCCCAGTTCTGCAACCACTCTCCACAATAGACCATGTAAGGCTTGCCGTCGGTATCTACCCAGAAGGTTCCGTCCAGCGTCGGCTGGTTGTCGGGCAAGTAAGTCGGGTCGGCCATCGGGCGGTAGGGGCCTTCAGCCTTGTCGCTCACGAGTATGTGGCTGGCACGGCGGGGGATGACGTTGCCACGCACGGTGTCAATCTTGATGGCTTCGTTGGTGAAGGTGGCAAAGTAGTAGTATTTCCCTTTATACTCGTGCAACTCGGCGGCCCATATCTGCGGACGGCGGCCCATCCACGAAGCCGTATCGGTCAAGGCCACGCGGTAGGGACCTTCCCATAAGGCCAAGTCCTTACTCTTCCACAAGAGTCCGCCCGTTCCGGTCATGTAGTACATGTTGGTCTTCTTGTCGGCCAAGATGCAGGGGTCACTCAGGCGGATGCTGTCCAACGGGATGTCCGTGCGGAAGCGGCGCGTCTTTTCGGGTTGTTCACTCTGAGTCTGTTCGGCAGCACTCGTTTTGTTCGTTTGTACGCAGGCGGTAAAGGCCATCAGCAGGCAGGCCGCCCATAGAATCAGGTTCTTTTTCATGATATAGTAGTTGTCAATCTTCTTCTCGCAACAATTCTAAAAACTCTTTTAATTTCAAGACCATAAGTTCGGGGAAAGTAACATCACGGAGCACATCAAAATGCACATCATTGGAAACTATGTAAGTGGCATTGGATGCGAAAGCACAATCCACAAACTTATTGTCATCGGGGTCTGTGGTGATGAGATTCCAGTGGAAATAGGTGTTGACAAATTGAACATTCTTACTCTTCAGAATCAGTTCCACCACATGCTTGGCGATTGAAGGCGTAGTTTTCTGAGAGATTATCTCTTCGTACTCTGCAAGAATCTCCGTTGTTACGCATAAAATGTATTTCCCTTCTGAAAACTTTTCCAGACGGGATACGAACTGCCAAGTCTTGACAACGAAGCCAGCAGGCAGTTGGTGTCAAGTACAACCTTATTATTCTGCATATTTGTAGGGCGTACGAAGATGTTCTTTCAGTATTGCTTCGTTTTTTTCATTGTCCCATTTCCCTTCAGCCCAAAGTTGATCCATTTCTTTGTCAATCTTACGGGCATAGAAGTCGCACACCACTTGGCGTAATTCGTCAAGTTCTTCCTCTGTCTTGATATATCCCAATAATCGGAGGAAGTCCAACTGTGCAGCATTCAACGGAGTCTTTGCTTGTTCCATAATTCCTTTTTTTATGTTCAATGAGCGTAAAGTTACATTCTTTTTGGTAAGTAATGTCAGTTTGGTTATACCTTTTATAATTATTTAAGGTAATTACCTCCTCACATTCCACATGCTGGCTGTTCCACCCGAGCCGACGAGGACGTCGATGTTGGCTCCCTCCTTCTTCTCAATGATTTCCCAGGCACGCAGTTGGATGAACTGGTCGGTGCTCAAGCCCAGCTCCTTCTGATAAGCCTTGTCGGCAATGGCACGCTGGCGCTCGGCAGCCTCGCGTGCCACCAGCATCTCGCGGCGCGACTCTTCGGTGCGCTTGGCCTGGTTGGCGGCTGCTGTGCGGTCCATCTCCTCCTTCTGCGGTCCGTTGGGGATGGCGCGTCCCACAATCACGTTCACCACTCTGATGGGCAGTTCGCGCTCCTTCGACAGGGCGGCAATGTGGTTCACCATATCCTTCTTCACCATCAGGTTGATGCTGTCGAGCACTTCGCGGTTCGACATCAGGTCAAACGGATTGTAGCGCGAAATGTAACTGCGCACCGTGTTGCGGTAGGTCTCCTGTATCACATTGGTGTACCAGTCGGAGCCATACAACTCTATCAGCAGGGGCGATTTGTTGTCAATCACCTGCAACTGTATCTGGGTGTTGAAGTCCAGCAGGGTGTTGTCGTTCGATGTCACATCCTCCAGATTCTCATCGTACTTCTGGGGCACCATCGACACATATACGTTCTCGGTTGAGAACCACACCCATTCCGAACCTGTCTCTACCGGCGTGGGGTCAACACCTTCTTTACCAAAGAAATAAGGCTTGTGTATCAACACAGCTTCGGTTCCCGCATTGGGGGTCACGCGGTGACACGATGTCAGGCCGGCACACAGCAACAGGCCTGTAGCCAAACATGAAAAAAGCTTTCTCGTCTTCATATTCTCTCTTATTCTTAATAACTTGTTATACTTATTCGCATTATCTGCGACACAAAAGTACAGATTCAGTAGCATTTGACAAAGAAAATCCTACATTTTTTTCGTCACTCTTAAGCAGAAGCGGAAATATCTTAAACTGAAAATCGGTTTTGCCACACAGAAAAACCAGTTTGCCCCTTGCAT
Source organism: Bacteroidaceae bacterium (assembly GCA_017521285.1). GTDB lineage: Bacteria > Bacteroidota > Bacteroidia > Bacteroidales > Bacteroidaceae > Phocaeicola_A. Next base: position 28,523 of record JAFXDG010000032.1, read on the forward strand.
TTTTTAATCAGAGTAAAGAGAAAAGTTTAATCAGCAGTGTTGATTATATAATCAGCAGTACTAATCACATAATCATCACTGCTGATTACATGATTAGCACTGCTGATTAAAGTTTTGACTAAAGGCAAACTGAAAAAAGAGCAAGGCAAATGGATTTTTCTGTTGGGCAAAAGTAGAAATGTGGTTAAGGGCTTTCTCGGCCGTAACTATTCAGCGATTCTTTTTTAGTTCAAACGCGGAGACGCAGAGACGCAGAGATTTATTTTTTTAGAGTTTGATAGAGACTTGGAGAGTAAAACGACCTACGAGCGTTTTTGATGTGCGTCATAGGCTGACTTGTCAGCCAAATCTCTGCGCACTCAGGATGCTCTCTATCGAATGGAAAGAATCTCTGCGCCTCTGCGTCTCTGCGTTTTTTGTAATAAAGGTCTTTCGCTGAACAGTTACTCTCGGCCAAGAATTATTTAACACTTCTTAATGGTGCACATTTGAAACTTATTCGTTTACTTTGCAAAAAGATTCATTCCGGAATGAAAACCAAAGAAACTACATGCACCCACGACACTGCTGATTTTGAAAAGGTCGTGCAGAGAATCCGTCACTGGCTGCTACAGACGGCCATCGGCTATCTGCACGATGCTGACGAGGCGGAGGATGCCGTGCAAGAGGCCCTGATGCGCTGCTGGACAGTGCGCCAACGCTTGGGGAAGATGGACGAATTGCCGCCCTTTGCCATGCGGGTACTGAAGAACTTGTGCACCGACCTGTTGCGCCAACGCACCTGGCCGGTCGGGACAATGGAGGAAGACGAAAGTCCATCGCCGGAGGTCCGACTGATAAACCGGGAGCAGCAGGACTGGATGATGGAGTGCCTGAAGCGGTTGCCAACAGGCGCACGTGCCGTATTGCAGATGAAGGGCATCGACGGACTGTCGTACCAAGAGATGGCTGCCATCTTGGGCACCACAGAGGCCACTGTCCGCGCTAAAGTGGCAAAGGCGAGACAAAAACTTTGGGAAATCTACCACAAAAGAAAATGAAAGGAAATGAATGCTATGGACAAAAGATTGAAAGAACATATCGATAAGCTGCTCCGCCTCTACGACGAAGCACGCACCACCGACGAACAGGAACGGGAATTGGCCGACTTCTTCAGCCAACCGCACCACGACTTGCCTGAGGAGTGGGAAAGATATGCGGCACTGTTCACTGCCTTTGCCGGAAGTGAATCCCTCTTCAGCGAAGCGGAGTTGGAGGCTATGGCCGCTCCCCGCACAAGCAGAAGGTTTTGGCCTTGGTTGATGGGGGCTGCCGCCACCGTTGCCCTGCTTGTAGGATTTGCCCTCTACCAACAAACAGCAGAAACGCCCGACTACTTGGCTATTGCCGAACAACCGACACCCAGCATGGAAGAGATGAATCTGACTTCGGCGGATAGTGCCTTTCAGGAACGCGTATCCAAACTTGAAATCGTCTCCTACTTGGGTGACTCAAATAATGTCATGCGGTTGGGAGGAGATTGTCCACCACCGGCAGAGAACGTCACCGCTCATTCGGATTCAAACAAGATTGAGCGCATGGAGGGAATGAAGGATGTCATGGTCGCTAAGGCCGAAGCTAAGATCGAGCCAGCCCCTACCATTTCTCCTTCAGACGAGGTGAGGTTAGGACAGACCCAAATGAAGAAAACTGCACCCCAATTGACGTTCAATACCCCGACGTTAGACGTGGATAAGGTGTTCACGCCAAAGGAAAGTACTTCTCAGAGCCTTGTTCCCAAACTTGACATTGTATTCAACTCATCCGAGTTAGGAAATACAAATATTGCCATGCGATTGAGAGGAGGAATTAGAGAGAAAAGAGGAACCCGCCTAAGCAATGCCGACCCCGATTCTCTTTTGACATTATTATGTGTCTCTGTTAATGGCGAATTGTTCCTTGACTCATTGAATTTCCTCGCAATGCTCCACGAGGATGAAATACGTGACTATTTCCTGTCTCAAGGAAAAGTTTTCGATGACATTGACATATGGCTTATCAAAGAGGACTCTACTATCATTAGCAAATATGGCTGGTTGCCTAAAAGTAAAGGGAAACATATGCTCATGGAAATTACACTAAAGGAGGAGGGCTATTTAGCAGAATCCGAAATATTTCCCGATTTCGATAAAGCATCACAGGAAAATTCTATGGAGTTTTGTGGCTTAGGTGAGTCACCTCAAGTAGGAATTATGACATTGAGAGAAGAATCTCCCGAATACTTGGCCATTACCAAACAACCGACACCCGATGTGGATAAGCCGTTCATGCCAAAGGACAACAGCTTGTCGCAATTCACAGGTGCTCTCAGCAAAAGCCCTGGCACTACCACATCAAGAGTAAGAGACACTATGTCATTCGGGCATCAGCGCAGAGAGGAAGAGACAATCCCTGCATACGTCGTATCAGTAAACGGAGAATTGCTCCCCGACTCGATGAACTACCTTGCAACTCTATCCCTTAACAAAATCCGTGAATATTTTCTGTCTCGTGGGGAAGTTGTCGAAGACTTCGATTATAGGGTTGTCAAAGACGAGACAGAACGACAAAAGTACATCGAAAGAGCAAAAGGGAAACATACTATTGTCGAATTACGGATAAAGACGAAACCCTTAAAGTTGGACATGACCGCTGCTGACAGCAGTTTGATAGGGCGCAGAGCGGGGCTTGATACCGTCTCTGCCCACTCGGACTCAATCGGAAGTGCACACATGAAAGAAAAAATCAAAGTGCCAGACTCTTTGTCTGTTAAATAACAATAAAAGAACGCATTTACATTAATAATCACGTATATTTGCACCCACATTAACAAACTAATGAGAATTATCATGAAAAGAGTATTTGTCATCATTGCGTTGCTCACCACCACGCTGTTGGCAGGACAAGCCGCCAAGAAGGATAAGATTATCGAAAAGAAAAAAGGAAGCATCACCTTTGTGGTGGATGAAGGACTGGAACCTATCCAGAGAGATCAATATTATCACCTCAGGCTGATGGATGGGAAGAAATTGGCCAAACAAATTCTCTCTACCGCTGAATCCCCTGGTGAACCGAACATCGTAGCCACCAGCTTTGCCGACGAGCAGAATCTGCGATCTTTCGGTAAGAAGGACGCTTTCTTCCGTACCGTAGTGACGGCTTATGCCAACCACCAGTCGCTTGTGCTTTCGCCCGACATGATATGGTTGCTCATCAGTCAAGGCTTTGCCCGCTACGTGAATGCCCATCCCGAGGAACTGCGTCCCCAGTTGGTTGAGCACGATGGGAAGATGGACTTGGTGGTAATAACACCCGAAGAACTGCTGACAGGCAATCCCGATTGGGAGAAAATCATGGGCGACTTCTCCGACTCTATCCAGAAGTACACGAAAGGGGACATCGCAAAGACCATCGCCGCCGACTTCACCACCACCACCCCCGTGACACGCATCGCTTCGGAAATCACGCTGATGGAGAGTGTGAAGTCCTACTTCGAGTACGTGGTCATGTACATCGCGTGTGGCATCCCCAGTGTGACACTCCAAGGTACACCCGAAGACTGGCAACTGGTGCTCGACAAGGCCAAACGCCTGAAGCCGTACGGCCTGACGAAATGGATAGAGGAACTGGAACCGATTCTGACCGAGTTTATCCGCACTGCCAAGGGGAAGCCTGACCAGCTCTTTTGGCAAAGGATGGTCAAGGAGGTGCGGCTTCCCCGACTGAAAGGTGGAGGTTGCTCTTCCGATAAACCGACCGAACTGGACGGATGGGTGCTGAAACTGTTCCCCAACGAACAGGGGGTGACACTGGACAAGATACCCCACACCCGAGACATGCCGGCTGACCACGTGCGGGTGGATTTCAAATACCAGATTATAGCCCCTGCACAAGGAAGCGTGGCCCGCGAGACCCCCATGGAACTGTGGGCCGGCTTCATCGGTGCCAAAGAAGACACCATAGCCAACACACTGATGCCGAAAATCGGCTGGCTCGTACGCATCAACGATGAGGAGAGCATCCTCAACGACCTCCAGAAGAAGGAGGACAAAGAAGGAGCGATACACCTCCGCATCAAAGAGGTGCCCACAGTGCTTGCCCAGCTGGGGCACATCAAACGTCTGATTCTCGACTTCACCGGCAAAGTGGTCCTTCCCGCATGGATGGACAAACTGACCATCGAGAACTTTACCATCTCCGGCAAGATGACCGAAGAGGAGAAAGCAGAAATACAGAAGCGATTTCCCAAGGCGGTAATCAATAACAGATAATGCACACACTATAGCATGACGGGAAAAGTGAAAGCGTCAACCTTCACTTTTCCCATCGTTTGTTTGGAAATGTACGGAAGATGAGATACTTTTGCAGATGAAAATAAAAAATGTTCAAGTCATGGTAATACTCGATGCATACGTTTCTGGTGGGCACCGTATAAACACAGCCCTGTTGTGGGAATACGATATGAAGGACTTCGATTGGCAGAAGTCCAAAACTATTGTGGCACAACGAGTCGTGGAGTTGGGAACTCCTGAAGATTTCTATGGAGCTTTTGACCTGTATGGAGGCATTGAAGGATTTCGCGATATATTAAAATCTGTTCCTTACTTGAACGAATTGGACCAGCATTTTGTCTGTACTTTTTTTAATCTTAAAAAGGAAGAACTCAGATGTTACACAAAGAAGTTATCGAACCTGGGACATTGGAACTACTGAAAAACCTTCAGAAAGAATCCGAATTGAAAACGTTCAACCTTGTGGGAGGAACATCATTGGCGTTACAATTAGGTCACAGAAAAAGTATAGACCTTGACTTGTTCACCGATACAGAGTTTGATTTGGAGGAATTGACATCTATGCTGATTGCCAAATATAATCTGAGAGTTTCCTATGCCAGAAAGCAGACGTTGAAAGGTTTTATCAATGAGGTGATGATTGATTGTATCCGTTTTGATTACCCTCATTTGGAAAGCCCGCGAACCATCGACGGAATACGTCTGGAGAGCATTCCAGACATCATTGCCATGAAATTGTCGGCCATCGCACAAAATGGTACACGCATTAAGGATTACATAGATATTGCTTACCTTTCTCCTCTTTACACATTAGAAGAGATGTTGGATTTCTATTGCAGGAAATATCCCAATGCCAACATCATGATGCCGACCAAGGCATTAACTTATTTCAATGATATTAACTTTGAAGAGTCTGTTGTAATGATAAACCACGATTTTTGTTGGGAGAAAATAGCAGATCGTCTCATGGATATGGTACAAAACCCAAAAAAGAGATTCAAAAATAATCCGTTATAATTAACCGCTTAAAACAATCAACGACATGAGAAAACTTGTTTTTATCCTTTTGGCCCTGCTTGCAGGAATAGGCGCGGAGGCACAAGAGACGCTGATTCCAATCAGCAAGAAAGAAAGAAAAATAATTTCTCACAGTAAAGAGCTCAAACTTTATGATGAAGAAATCAAACGACTTCTGATACCTGCTGCGACAGAGTTTGGTATGATATGCAAACCATCTCTCTCAAGGGAATTTTCGTTGACTTACGACCCCATAGCCCATGCGTTGGTCTATATAGAGGCCGACGAGTCTATCTGGGGCGGTACCAACACTCGTGAGTATTGGGATGAATCGCTATCAAAAACGGTAATTGAAGAAAAGACATCATACCACGCCCCTGGTACAAACATGTACACATTACCCATCTCCGACGAAATGGCAAAATCCTTGAAACGGTTATGGAAAGTAGCCATCAATCAAGCCAAACCTATGGATCAAAATATTCTTGACGGCACCGGTTGGGAATATTTCATTGGCAAAAAACGTGCCAAAATCCAAGTTGGAGGGGAAGGTGGCAAAGGAAAGGTCGGAAGCCTCATCAACCTCTGCATTGAACTGAGAGAGGCCGTCTGTAAGAACGACCCACAGAAATGTGCGGCACTGCAACCCCGAATAGATTCATTGTACAAAGAGTTCAAATAAAGTGACCAGACAGAAGAAGTCATTCCACAGACGGACAAAATTATGAAAATAGTTTTGTCCGTCTGCTTTTTGTTGTACCTTTGCCGCAACAACCCCTTATCTCACATAAAAACATCGAATTATAATTGAATAAATAGGAAATAGCATGAAACACAAGTTATTGGTATTGGGAGCCATTACCCTTATGACAAGTAGCTGTTGTCAAAAGTCAGACATCGACAACAAAGTAGATGAACTCTATGCGCAAATGCCCATGGAAGAACGTGTGGCCCAACTGAGAAGTACCTACATGGACGAGCTCTTTGATAGTTTGGGGCACCTCGACACATTGAAGTGTAAGGAAGTGATTCCCTACGGAATTGGACACTTTTCACAATATGCCAGCCAACAACCCTTGGATGCCAACACATTGCGCAACCGAGTGGCCGCGATACAGGATTGGCTGATACACCACACACCGAACGGAATCCCTGCCCTCTTCCACGAAGAGGTGCTGACTGGTATCAATGCCAGCGGTGCGACTATCTATCCACAACAGATAGGACAAGCCTGCTCGTTCAATCCCGAACTGGCCGAACTGAAGACGTTGCAAACGGGTATTGCCCTGAGAAAGATGGGCGGTGTGTTGTCACTTTCGCCCATGGTGGATGTGTGCCGCACACCCAGCTTCAACCGCTTGGAGGAATCGTATGGCGAGGACGGTTACCTGTCTGCCGTCATGGGAACAGCCTTTGTGCGCGGTTTGCAACAGGACGACCTGAAGAAAGGTGTGGGTGCCTGCTCAAAACACTACTTGGGATATGGTGGTGGCGGTGATGCCGACGAGAAGGAGATGATGGAAGAGATTCTGCTGCCCCACGAGGCCATGATACGCTTGACTGGCAGCCGGGTGGTGATGCCCGGATACCATGCGGTACACGGCACCAACTGTGTGGAGAACAGCGAAATTCTGCAAGACATCTTGCGCGGATATGTAGGCTTCGACGGGATGGTGGTGAGCGACTATACGGCCATCGACCAGATTCCCGGCTACGAGAATGCTGTGCAGAAGGCGGCTGCAGCCATCAACAATGGCAATGATGTGGATTTCCCCTCAGGAGCCAACTACCAATACCTGCCCGAAGCCATCGAACAGGGACTGGTGAAGCCCGAGGTGTTGGAACGGGCGGTGAAGAATGTGCTCCGTCACAAATTCCTCTCCGGCCTCTTTGACGAAAATCCTTATCTGTACAGCACCGAACAGATCACATTGGACTCTCCCGAGGAACGACAGACGGCCTACGACATTGCAACCCAGTCGGTGGTGTTGCTGGAGAACAACGGCATCTTGCCCCTGAAGGATGTGAAAAACATACTTGTCACCGGACCGAATGCCAACTCCATGTGGGCCATGTGTGGCGACTACACCTTCCCGGCCATGTCCTACTTCTGGAAACGGATTATGGACGAAGAGGTGTTCAACGAACCTCACATTGTGAAACTGTTGGAAGGCATGGACACCCGCAAACCCGCAGGCGTGAACATCCGCTACTCCCGCGGATGTGACTGGACGGAAGAGGTGGAAACCAAATATACCAAAGGGGGCGACGAGCGTGCTTGGGAATACCAGACCCTGCATCGCAAAGTGGAATCGGGCGAAAAGGCTGACAAGGCAGAGGCGCTGAAGATGGCCCGTGAGTGCGACGTGATTGTAGCTGCCGTGGGTGAAAATGTGATGCTGTGTGGCGAGAACCGCGACCGCCAAGGGCTGCGTCTGCCCGGCAAGCAGGAGCAATTTGTGGAGGAACTGATTCAGACAGGCAAGCCGGTAGTGCTGGTCATGTTCGGTGGTCGGGCACAGGTGGTGTCTGGCTTGGCTGAGCGTTGTGCGGCAGTCATCCAGGCATGGTATCCGGGTGAAGAGGGGGGCAATGCCGTGGCTGACATTCTCTATGGAAAGGTGTCTCCGTCGGCCAAACTCAGTGTGAGCTACCCCAATGCAGAAGTATATGAACCCATCTGCTATAACTACTCCACCGAAAAGGATGCACGGGTAGCCTGGCCCTTCGGCTATGGATTGAGCTATACCTCGTTCGAGTATGACAAGTTGGACCTCGTTCAAGAGGCATCTACGACCGACGAAGCACTCACCATCGCTTTTGAGGTGAAGAATACAGGTACCGTGAAGGCCGATGAAATCGCCCAAATTTATCTCTCTCCGGCTGATGGCAACACGAACATACGCCCGATACAGCTTCAAGGATTTGCCCGTGTGGCGCTCGAACCCGGACAGACGAAACGGGTGGAGGTGAAACTCTACACCGAACAGTTCGGCTACTACAGCAACAACGGTCAACGCCAATGGAATATCGCTCCCGGCAAGTTCGCCATCAAGGTGGGGGCTTCGTCACAGGACATCCGTCTGACAGGCGAAGTCAACTTGAAGGGGAAAACCGTAGTGAAACCGTTGAGAGACTATTACTTCTCTGAAAGTACGATAAATTAAAGAACTCGTCCCCTGAGAAGATGTTAACCATTTGATTCCTCAGACGCGGATGACGCAGATAATGCGGATAAATTATCCGTCTATGAAATAAGAAAGCTGCATCATCCGCGTCGTCTGCGTATAAAAATAATTGAGTTATGACAAACCTTCAAAGAATCTCCCGGATGGAGCAATTGTTTGACCGTGCATCGGAAGCAGTAACGGAACTCTCGGCTGCACTTGACAAGTATCAGGCTGCCCAGGAAGCAATAGCTACCCTTAGTGCCTATTACGGAAGCGGCGAATGGAAACAAGACTTTGCTGACGATGAGGCTGGACGATTGCCTGCCGGTTTGAAGCGTGGTGTGCTTTCAGAAGATGGAATGTGGAACCTGCTCGCTGAGGTGCGCGAGTTGAATGACCGTCTTTCTCTTCCTCAAAAATGCCACAAAAACTAAGAGAAACTTTTGAATTGGTATAAATTTGATGTTTATTTGTTGCTCTTTAGTTTTTTTTATTCTTTAATATTGCCTTTTTGACATTATCCCTTTATTTTTGCTCCTGAAAAAATCACAGACGCATAAAGTGCAATCTGAATTTATACCTAAATAATCATATCATTATGCGAAAGACTTTATTATCAATCGTTCTGTTGTGCATGGTCTCTTTGGTCATGGCACAGCCTGCAGGTGGCTTCGGAGGATTCCAAATGCCACAAGTGAAACTGGAAACTTCCCAGGAATGGAAAGATGTCAATTATGCTGGTGACGGCCAAGCCTACCATACGTGTGACATCTATCTGCCCAAACAGGTGAAAGAGAGTTATCCCGTAGTTATCCACATCTATGGAAGCGCATGGTTCAGCAACAACAGCAAGGGGTCGGCCGACCTCGGTACCATTGTGAAGGCATTGCTTGAGGCCGGTTATGCCGTAGTTTGTCCGAACCACCGTTCAAGCATGGATGCCCAATGGCCGGCACAGATTCACGACATCCGCGCCGTCATCCGTTTTGTTCGTGGCGAGGCCAAGAAGTACAAGTTCAACCCCTCGTTCATTGCAACCAGCGGATTCTCTTCCGGCGGACATCTCGCTTCAACTGCTGCCACTACCAGCGGATTGAAGAAGACCAAGGTGGGCAGTTACGACATCGACCTCGAAGGAGCAGTGGGCAACTACCTTCAAGAAAGCAGCCAAGTGAATGCCGCTTGCGACTGGAGCGGTCCCGTTGACCTCACTGCCATGGATTGTGGCGAACACATGTCTATGGGCGATAACAGTCCCGAAGACATGCTTTTGAAATCAAAACTCTCGGAAGAACCAGACAAATACCATAGTTTGAGTGCCACACACTATGTGGATGCCAACGACCCGCCCATCATCATTTTCCATGGTGAAAAAGATAATGTAGTTCCCTGCTGCCAAGGCAAGAAATTCTACGAGTTGTTGAAAGCGGCCGGCGTGAAGACCGAAGCGACGTTTGTTCCCGAAGGCGGACACGGCATGGGTATGTATTCGGAAGAGAACTTGAACAAGATGGTGAACTTCCTCAACGAAGCACAAAAGGGGGACGCTGCCAAGGGTGAGCCAAAGTCACGCATCGTAGAAGATGGTGGTACCGGTGCTTACAAGGCCATCATGAAGGAGGACTTCAGTCTGCCCGAACACACAATTTTCGTGCCGCAGGACCTCTCTGCTTTCGACAAGAAGAATCCGCTGCCCGTACTCGTATGGGGTAATGGGGCTTGTGCCAATTCTCCTCACGAGCATATCAACTTCCTCAACGAGATAGCCTCTCACGGTTACATCGTTCTGGCCACCGGAGTTATCCCCATGGAAGGCGGATGGTACAGAGGTCCGATGTCGAGAACCGAACAGCAGATTGAGTCTATGGACTGGGCTATCGCACAGAATGCTGACCCCGCTTCACCCTATTATCAGAAGATTGATGTAAAAAACATTTGCGTAGCGGGTATGTCATGCGGTGGATTGCAGACACTCTACAACTGTGCTGACCCACGCATCAAGACTTTGATGATCTGCAACAGCGGACTCTTCAACCAACAGAATGCCAACCAGGCTGTGGGTGGAATGCCTATGCCCTCGAAGGATAAGTTGAAGGAAATCCACACCTCTATCCTTTACATGCTTGGCGGTGAATCTGATATTGCTTATGGCAACGGAATGGATGACTTCAAACGCATTGAACACGTTCCGGCTTGTGCTACCAACCTTCCCGTTGGCCATGGTGGCACCTACGCCCAGCCTCATGGCGGCGAATACTCCATCGTAGCTCTTGCATGGCTTGACTGGCAACTGAAGGGCGACAAGAAAGCCTCTAAAATGTTCGTGGGTAAAAACTGCGACCTCTTGAAACGCAAAGACTGGAGCATCGAAAAGAATGCCGCTTTCAACAAATTGAAATAATCGGTCACCTTTCTTCCTTTAAGTGGGAATGTGTCAAAATGATGCCTTCTAGATTGAGGTTGTGCCAAAATTATGTCATTTCATTTTTTAGACGCAGATGACGCGGATAACGCAGATAAATTGTTATTGTTGTCCGCTAAACCCCGAAATTCGTAAAAAGTCCCATCCGCAGTGCCCATAAACAGGCATTGCGGATATCACACAAAAAAGTAAGCCCCCTAATCAAATAGACGGGCCTCTGGCGGTTCCTCCCTTCCACATTTCAGAATCCTCGTCCAGTCTCTTTCCGGTTCCTCCAAGAAAGTGTAGCAGTTCACGTAATACATGAGCATAATCCTGAACATGGTGGCCAGCCCGGAGAAACTCCACTTGCG
>JAFXDG010000033.1 GCA_017521285.1 Bacteroidaceae bacterium
AAGTCTTCGGCATTCCCCTCCACCATGTCGAAGGTGAAGACCTTGGGCAGTCCCTTGGTCACATCGAGGATGGGGACGCTGATGCTCTTGAACTCTGCGGTAGAATCGCTATCGCCAATGTCGTAGAAAGAGGCTCCTTTGTTTCCCCATCTGAAATAGACGGCAGCTTCAAAGGCATCCGCACTGTTGTTTATCATCCATTCGCCCGTGGGGCCGTTGTAATTCTGATGCCACGTGCTTGTGTTATCTACCCGGCAAATACGCTCCGCTCCGTCGTGAAACTTGTCGAAGCCATGCACCCATTTCACTTCTGCCATCAGCACGTAGAAGATGACGAAGGCCAGCGTGAGACCCGCCAGATTGAGGTAGAATGCCACACGGCGTGTGGCGAACAGGGTATGTAGAAACTCTTTCATATATCTTTTCTTCGTTTTATAATTTCGCAATACTAATTCTTTTTTAAGTCCCCTCCCTCAGAGGGAGGATCAGGGCGTATTAGGTTTGCTCTCCCTCTTTTTCGTTTTGCCTAAGTGAAAAGTTGGTTTGCCTTGCTCTTTTTTTGCTTTGCCTTTAGTCAAAACTTTAATCAGCAGTGTTAATCACATAATCAGCAGTGTTAATCATATAATCAGCAGTGGTGATTATGTAATCAGTAGTGGTGATTAAAGTTTTCGCTTTAGTCAGACAAGTTTTTGCCGGTGTCAAACCGATTTCTCTCCGTAGCATATTCATTTTTTCTTTTCAGTTGCGGCTCGTAGTTCTTCACTCGTGGCCCGTTTTGTCTAACTTCTGGGGGTCACTTCAGAATGCCCTCATTTCATTTCTTCAGGGTTGTAGTGGTGAATATTCTTTCCCGGGCAGGGCACGCACACACGAAGGGAACAATACAACATTATTATTAGCTTATGAATGTGTGGTGTGTGCACGTGCGCCTGCTTTATCGGGAGTTTGAACCTTACACCGTAATCTCCGTTACAATGCTACCGTCGAACATGTTGATGATGCGGTCGGCAAATCCGGCGTCGCGTTGCGAGTGGGTTACCATCACGATGGTGGCACCTTCGGCATGGAGCTGTTTCAGAAGGTTGAGCACTTCGAGACCGTTCTTTGAGTCGAGGTTACCCGTAGGCTCGTCGGCAAGGATTACCTTGGGGTTGCTGATGACAGCGCGGGCGATGGCCACACGCTGCTGCTGACCTCCCGAGAGCTGGTTGGGGAAGTGCTTGGCGCGGTGGCTGATGTCCATGCGGGCCATCACCTCCTCTACGCGGCGCTTGCGCTCTTCGGCCGGCACGCGCATATAGACGAGCGGAAGTTCGATGTTGCGGTACACGGTGAGGTCGTCAATCAGGTTGAAGCTCTGGAAAACGAAACCGATACCACCACGGCGGAGCATCGTCTGCTCGTCCTCGGTGAAGGTGGACACCTCCTGGCCGTCCAGCCAGTATTGTCCCTCTGTGGGGTTATCCAACAGACCCAGCATGTTCATCAGTGTGGATTTTCCACAACCCGAAGGACCCATGACGGCCACGAATTCGCCCTTCTGTACTTCGATACTCACGTTTGCTACGGCAATGGTTTCTACCATTTCGGTGCGGAATACTTTCCGCAAGTTCTCTGTCTTGATCATAATTTTGTTTTTTTTAGGAGCCCCCTCCAGCTCCCCTAAGGGGGAGGGCGCGAGGCTCATGTTAATACTTATGTTTATTTATTCATTATTTTGTTATTTACTATTTTACTATTTATTTACGATTTGGCTATTTGACCATTTGGCGCCGCATGGTCCTTGTCAACTCGTCAACTTACTCCAGTTCCCTCCCTCACAGGGAGGGGTGGGGTGGGTCTCTTGAGAGGGGGCTTTTTTCCCTTTTTGCTCTGATTTGCCTTACAAATTTAAAATAACTTCCAAAATAAATTGTGTTAAAAAATGTAGAATCGTATTTTTGAGGTGAAAATTGTATGATTTCTGGACACTTTTTTTTGAGGGAAGTTGTAATTTTGCGCAAAAATGCGTTTTTATGTACAATTACCACGTTGTGATTATAGATGACAATCGGGCGGTTCTTCAGTCGCTGAAGTTGGTGCTCGAGGATGTCTTTGCTACAGTGACGACCATGACGGTCCCCTATTCCTTGCCGGCTATCTTGTCGGGGGGCAAAGTGGATGTCGTGTTGCTCGACATGAATTTCAGTGCACAGAAGTTGGACGGTCAGGACGGTGTGAAATGGTTGCGCTACATCAAGAGTCAGGAAAATCCGCCGGCAGTGGTGATGATAACCGCTTTTGGCGACATCAATCTGGCCGTAAACTCGCTGAAGGACGGAGCCGAGGACTTCATTACCAAACCATGGGACAACGACGAACTGGTGGAAAAACTGTTGGGTGCCATCAAGAAGTGTACCCACCAACAGAGCATAAGCCAGAAGGCCAACGAAGCCGACCAACTGAAAGAGGAAAATGAACAGAAGCTCCAGATGACCCTGGACGAGGCGGAGCGGCAACACATTATACAGGTGTTGCATGAGTGTGACTACAACATTACGAAGGTGGCCCAACGCTTGGACATCGGACGGCAGAAATTGTATAACAAACTGAGGAAATACGGGATATTGGTATGAAGATAAAGAATGCCTATCAGGCGAGGTTCGTGCTGTTGGCCTTGGGCTTTATGGCCTTGGGGTGGCTGATGGCCTATCCGCCCTTCGAGAATTACGAGTTCTTCTATATCGCCCTTATCGCATTGGCGGCCGTTTGGTTGATAAAGTATATGTTGAAATTTGTCAACTTCGTGCCCGCTCAGGTGAACTATTTCTTGCGTGCCTTGCTCTGCAGTGACTATATGATACATTTCCAGCCCACGAAAGACATGGAGCTGGAGGAGATGTATGAAAAGATGAACCTCATTATCCGCCTCTATCGCGACAGTATGCTGGATATCGAATACAAACAGCAGTACTATAACCGCCTGTTGCGCATCATGACACACGAACTGAGGAACTCCATCACGCCCGTCATCACCCTGTCGAGCGACATGCTGAAGCGCCCGGAAAACTATAACTCCGAAAAGTTGCATCGGGGCATGGAGGTGATACACGGGCAATGTGTGAGTGTGAAGTCTTTCCTTGATTCGTATCACGAACTGACTCACTTGCCCGAGCCGCAGAGGACGGTCATCGAGATGGACAAGTTCTTCGGAGCGATGCAAGAACTGTTGGGCGACCCGTCGGTTCATTTCCAATGGGCGGAGGGGATGACGCTGTTGGCTGATGAGTCAATGCTGAGTTCGGTGCTTACTAATCTAATAAGGAACGCGCGCGAAGCGACGGCAGGAATTGCGGATGCCTGTGTCCGTGTGTTGGCCACCAATTCGGGCGGTTCGCCCTACATACAGGTGAGTGACAACGGGCCGGGAGTCCCCGATAATATACGTGAAGAAATCTTCCTCCCATTCTATACCACCAAACAAGAGGGGACTGGTATCGGCCTTTGCTTGAGCCGTCAGATAATGCGCCTGCATGGCGGCGACTTGAAACTCTCGGTCAGCAATGGACAAGGTGCCACGTTTATTGTTTCGTTTTGAGTAACGGCCCCCATTCCTGAAGGGGGCAAAAATAAGTTTAGACGCGGATTACACGGATTAACGCGGATAAATTATAACCGTTATTCGCCTTTTAGCGATGGCTGATGGCTATGGCGATGGTGATGAATCCCTCCAACGCATCAACCTTTGCCCCTTGCCCCTTGCCTCTTGACCTTAGTCCTTAGTCCTTTGACCTTTGACTTTTGACCTTAGACCTTAGTCCTTAGACCTTTGAACCCATTTATCCGCGTAATCCGCGTAATCCGCGCCTAAAAAACAAATGACATCATTTTGACACACTTGAGGGTTGTTCATAATTAACTTTTTAGACGCAGATGACGCGGATGACGCGGATTTTTTTGATTATTATACCCGATAGGTTATAATTTATCTGCGTTATCTGCGTCATCCGCGTCTAAAGAATGAAAAGAAGGTATTTTGACACCCCCCAGGGGCGGGTCAGCAGATAACAGTCCCTTGTGTGCCGTCGATGGCTGAAGCCAACGTGATGATGACACGGCTGACACCGGCATCGATGGCTTGGAAAGAGTTTTCCAACTTGGGAATCATGCCGCCTTGGATGGTGCCGTCGGCCACCAGTGCGTTGAAGTCGGTGCGGGTGATGTGGGGGATGACACTGTCGTCGTCGTTCTCGTCGCGCAACACTCCTTTCTTCTCGAAACAGAAAATCAGTGTCACATCGAACAGACGTGCCAAAGCTTTGGCCGTCTCGCCCGCAATGGTGTCGGCATTGGTGTTGAGCAGGTGGCCCTGCTTGTCGTGGGTAAGGGGAGCCATCACGGGCACTACACCGTCACCGATGAGTTTGCCCAAGAACTCCGCATTCACTTCGTCCACATCGCCTACGAAACCGTAGTCAACATCCTTCACCGGGCGCTTGTGTGAGCGGATGACATTCATGTCGGCACCAGTCAGTCCGAGGGCATTCACCCCGTGAGCCTGCAAGCCTGCCACGATGTTCTTGTTTACCAAGCCGCCATACACCATTGTCACCACACGCAGGGTGTCGGCATCGGTGATGCGGCGTCCGTTTACCATTTGACTCTCAATACCCAATTGGGCGGCCAGACGGGTAGCCGAGCGGCCACCGCCATGAACCAGAAGTTTCTTGCCGGGGATGGCGGCAAAGTCGGTCAGCAGGCGTTGCAGGGTCTCTTCTTCCTCCACAATCTTTCCGCCTACTTTGATGATGGTCAGTTTTTCTTTCATTTATAATAATGTGTAATGATAGGAGTTCAGGAGTTCAGAAGTTACAGGAGTTCAGACAAATTTTTGCATATTGTCAGCTTTACTATTGTCTGAACTCCTGTAACTCCTGAACTCCCATAAATATTATTCCAAATACGTATATCCATACAGTCCCGAGCGGTAGTTGCTCAGGAACTCTTTTCCTTCTTCTACGGTAATCTTTCCCTCCTTGACGGATTGTGTCACCCAAGTCTCTAAGGTGCGCACCAGCTTCTTGGGATTGTACTGCACGTAGTCGAGCACTTCGGCGACCGTTTCGCCATCAATCAGCTGGTCGATGGAGTAGCCTTTGGAGTTGACCGACACGTGTACGGCATTGGTGTCGCCGAAAAGGTTGTGCATGTCACCCAAAATCTCCTGATAAGCTCCCACGAGGAATACTGCGAGGTAGTAACTCTCCTTGTCGCGCAACGAGTGGAGGGGCAGGGTGGTGGTGTCGGGGCGTGAAGTGACGAAATTGGCAATCTTTCCGTCAGAGTCGCACGTCATGTCCTGTAGGGTGGCTTCGCGGTCGGGCTTTTCGTCCAATCGTTGGATGGGCATGATGGGGAACATCTGGTCGATGGCCCACGAGTCGGGCAACGACTGGAAGAGCGAGAAATTGCAGAAGTACTTGTCGGCCAACAGTTTGTTCAGCTTGCGGAACTCCTCGGGACAATGCTTCATGTGGTTGGCAATGGCATTTATTTCGCGGCAGATGCTCCAATAGAGTTTTTCTATCTGTGCCCGTGTGTTGAGGTCAACAATGCCGTGGCTGAAGAGGTCGAGCGCCTCTTCGCGTATCTGCTGGGCATCGTGCCACGGTTCGAGGATGCTGCGTTGGCTCAGGTTGTCCCATATCTGGTACAACTCTTTCACCAGTTCGTGGGCATTCTCGTCGGGTTCCCAACTGTCGTCCATTTCGGGGAGCGAGGCTGTCTCCAGAACCTCAAAGATGAGCACCGAGTGGTGAGCTGTCAGGCTACGGCCTGTTTCAGAAATGATGTTGGGGTGGGCAAAGCCATGTTTGTTGGCTGCATCCACGAAGGTCGATACCACGTCGTTGACATACTCTTGGATGGAGTAGTTCACCGAGCTTTCGCTACTGGACGAACGGGTGCCGTCGTAATCCACACCCATGCCGCCGCCGGTATCAACAAATTCGATATTGAAACCCATCTGATGCAGTTGAACGTAGAATTGCGAAGCTTCGCGCAGGGCATTCTTGATGCGGCGTATCTTGGTAATCTGACTGCCGATGTGGAAGTGAATCAGTTTCAGACAGTCCTTCATGTCCTTCTTTTCCAACAGGTCGAGGGCTTCGAGCAGTTCGCTGGATGTCAGACCGAACTTGCTGGCATCGCCACCGCTCTCTTCCCATTTGCCGCTGCCGCTGCTGGCCAGTTTGATACGGATGCCGATATTGGGACGAACCTTCAGGCGCTTGGCCATCTTGGCAATGATGTTCAGTTCGTTCAGTTTCTCTACCACCAAGAAGATGCGTTTACCCATCTTCTGAGCCAATAGGGCCATTTCAATAAAGCTCTCGTCCTTGTAGCCGTTGCACACCACCAACGAGTTTGGGTCGGTGTTTACGGCAATGACGGCATGCAGTTCGGGTTTCGAACCAGCCTCCAAGCCTAAGTTGAATTTCTGTCCGTGGGAAATCATTTCCTCCACCACGGGGCGCATCTGGTTCACCTTGATGGGGTAGATAATGAAATTTTCTCCGTTGTAGCCGTATTCTTGGGCAGCCTTTTGGAAACAGCAGGAAACTTTCTCGATACGGTTGTCCAGGATGTCGGGAAAACGTATCAGCATGGGGGCCGATACATCGCGTAGTTGCAGTTCGTCAACCAACTCTTTCAGGTCAACGGACACTCCGTCTCTTTTCGGGGTAACTGCTACGTGTCCTTTCTCATTGATGCTGAAGTAACTGGTGCCCCATCCGGTGATGTTGTACAGCTCTTCAGAGTCTTCAATGCGCCATTTTCTCATTCTTTACTATAAGTGTTTATGATTTATATTTTTGCTTTTCTTTTAGGAGTTCAGAAGTTGCAGAAGTTGCCGGAGTTCAGAAATGGCCGACGATAGTGCTGCTTGCATTAGACCTTAGACCTTTGACCTTTGACTTTAGACCTTAGACCTTAGACCTTGAACTCGTAGCTCCTTACCTCTTCCTCTAATGCCTTCACCGACTCTTGTATGCGCATTCCGTTGTCCAGCAGACCGATGTCGAATATCAGACGGGCTTGGTTGTAGTAGGATTCTCGTTTGTCGAGTGATTCGCGGATGAAAATGTCCAGTTCTTCGTCGTTCTTCTGTGCGATTAAGGGACGCTTCTGTTTACCCATACGCAAGTGGGTGCGTAGGATTTCAGGTGTAGCTTTGAGATAAACGGTCAGTCCTTGTTGGTTCATGTATTCCATGTTGTCGAAGAAGCAAGGGGTTCCTCCGCCAGCCGAAATGACTACGTCTTCAAACTCGGCTACCTCGTGAAGCATGTTCTGTTCTATTTTGCGGAATCCCTCTTCGCCCCGTGTGGCAAACAATTGGCTCACACTCTGGTGGAAGCGGTTCTCTATATACCAATCCAAATCTATGAATTCCAGCCCCAAGTGGCGGGCAAGACTCTTGCCTAAGGTGGTCTTGCCTGCGCCCATGTAGCCTATCAATATGATTCTCTTCATTCTTTATTTTTTTCTTGTAGCGGCTTTCCGTGCCGGTTTCTTGGGACCATTCTTCTCCTGCTCCTCGATGATGGCCAAGCAGTGGATGGCCTGTAACTTGGCAGGTTCAGTATCCTTGGGTATCTTGTAGTTCTTGCCCTTGTAAGCGATGTAAGGGCCGTAGCGGCCGTTCAGAATTTGAATCATCTCTTCGCCTTCGCCCAATGTCCGGATGTGGCGGCTGGCTTCGGTCTGACGTTTTTCCTGTATCAGTCCGATGGCCTCTTCCAACGTGATACTCATGGGGTCGGTTCCCTTGGGGATGGAAATGTACTTGCCTTCGTGTTGCACGTAAGGTCCGAAGCGTCCGGCACCGATAGTGACGTTCTCGCCTTCGTATTCACCCACTGTGCGAGGCAGGCGGAACAGTTCGAGAGCCTCTTCCAACGTGATGCTTTCGATGGACTGATTCTTCTTCATCGGGGCAAAGCGGGGCTTTTCGGCATCTTCGGCCGAGCCAATCTGTACTACAGGGCCGAATCGGCCAATCTTTACAGATACGGGTTTGCCTGTAGTGGGATCGGTTCCCAAGATACGTTCGCCCACCTTGTGCTCGCTCTTGGTTGTCATGGCTTCGTCCACCAATGGGGCAAAGTCGCGGTAGAATTCCTTGATCATGCCTGTCCACTCCTTGTCTCCTTCGGCCACTTCGTCGAAGCGCTTCTCGGCACTGGCAGTGAAGTTGTAGTCCATCACCTGGGGGAAGTATTGCAGCAGGAAGTCGTTCACCACTGTACCCGTGTCGGTCGGTATCAGTTTCGACTTTTCGTTACCGTAGGTCTCCTTGTGAATCTCTTCCGTTATTTTGCCATCCTTCAGGTTGATGGCATGGATTGAGCGGGTGCTTCCCGGTTTGTCGCCCTTCTCCACATATTCACGCTGTTGGATGGTGGAGATGGTGGGAGCATAGGTTGAGGGACGTCCGATACCTAATTCCTCCAACTTGCGCACCAGGCTGGCTTCGGTGTAGCGAAGGGGGGATTGGGTATAGCGCTCGGTGGCTGTCATCACGTCCAAGGCAATGCTCTGTCCCTTCTGCAACGGGGGCAGCAGGCTTTCATCCTCTTGCTCCAGTTCGTCGTCGTTCGATTCGCGATAGACACGAAGGAAACCATCGAACTTCACCACTTCACCTGTGGCAAAGAATTGTTCGGAATGTCCCTGCATGGCAATAGTGACGGTAGTCTTCTCCACTTCTGCATCGGCCATCTGTGAGGCGATGGTGCGTTTCCAGATGAGGGTATAGAGACGACGTTCCTGGGGAGTGCCTTCAATGGTCTGTTTGTCCATGTAGGTGGGACGGATGGCTTCGTGAGCCTCTTGTGCGCCCTTGCTCTTGGTGGCAAATTGGCGGGTCTTCACGTACTTCTCACCCATTTGCTCTTGGATGGCCGTACGGCTGGTGTTGATGGCCAGGGAAGAGAGGTTGACTGAGTCGGTACGCATATAGGTGATATGTCCGTTTTCGTACAAACGTTGGGCTACCATCATGGTCTGTGACACGGTGAAACCTAATTTGCGTGCCGCCTCCTGTTGCAGGGTACTGGTTGTGAAGGGGGCTGCGGGGCTCTTCTTTATAGGTTTGGTCACGATGTCTTCCACGGCAAAAATGGCACCATTGGCGCGTTTCAGGAAGGCTTCGGCTTCTTCGCGTGTCTTGAAGCGGTTGTCCAGTTCGGCTTTCAGTTCCGATGTCTTTCCTTCACCGTTGGGTACTTGGAAGACAGCAGTCACCCTGTATGAAGCTTCGCTCTGGAATTGCTGTATCTCGCGCTCGCGCTCCACAATGAGGCGCACGGCTACAGATTGCACACGGCCGGCCGAGAGGGCGGGTTTCACCTTGCGCCACAACACGGGCGACAGTTTGAAGCCTACGATGCGGTCGAGCACACGACGGGCCTGTTGGGCATTCACTAAGTTCACGTCAATGCTGCGCGGATTCTCAATGGCTTGCAGGATGGCATTTTTGGTGATTTCATGAAAAACGATGCGGCGGGTGTTTTCGGCCTTCAAACCCAACACCTCGAACAGATGCCACGAGATGGCCTCTCCCTCGCGGTCCTCATCGGATGCCAGCCACACCATTTCGGCTTTCTTGGCTTCGGCTTTCAGTTCGCTCACCAACTTCTTTTTGTCGGCCGGTATTTCATAAAGAGGCTCAAAGGTATCAGTGTCGATACTGAATTCTCTCTTCTTCAAGTCGCGTATGTGGCCGAAGCTTGACAGTACTTTGTAGTCCTTCCCTAAGAACTTTTCAATGGTCTTCGCCTTGGCTGGAGACTCAACTATTACCAGATTCTTTTGCATGGTTCTTGATGCTTTCTTTTTAAATTCGGCCGCAAAAGTAGAAAAAAAGAAGATTCCCACCTATATAATAAGGTAAGAATCTCTTTTTTTTAGCTAATTTTAGATTTCAACCCCCGCAAAAGCCCCTTCAGGAACCCACCTGTGTCTTCCTCAGAGACCCACCTGTGTCTTGGCTGGAGACCCACCTGTGTCTCGGGCAGAGACCCACCTGTGTCTCTGAGGGTGTCCCGCCTGTGTCTTTTTGAGGGTCAAAGATGACTGCTTAAATAGGTGTATTTTGCTTGTGCATACAATAAAATGAGAAGTTCTGCGTTCTCTCTTTGATAAAGAGAGAGAAAAGTTTATGATAGAATACATTAAAGGTGAAATCACAGAGATAACTCCAGCTACAGTGACCCTGGAGACCAGTGGTGGGGTGGGTTATCTGCTCAATATTTCGCTGAATACCTATACCGCTATACAAGGTAAGGTACAGGTGCGCCTGTACGCGCACGAAGCCATCCGTGAAGATGCATGGGTACTCTTTGGTTTTGCCACTAAGGAGGAACGCGAGTTGTTTCTGCAACTGATAACTGTCAGTGGTATAGGCGGAAACACGGCCCGCATGATATTGTCGGCTCTTAGCCCACGGGAATTGTGCGACGTGATAGCCACGGGCAATGACAAGCTGCTGAAGACCGTGAAGGGTATTGGCCTGAAGACTGCCCAGCGTATCATAGTTGATTTGAAGGACAAGATTAAGACGTTGCCCTCGGCCACAGGTCTGGTCGGTGCTGATGGTGAACTGCCTTTGGCGGGAATGAGCAGTGCCGTGATGGACGAAGCTGTATCGGCCCTGACGATGTTGGGTTTCCCCGTTGCCGCTTCGCAAAAGGTGGTGGCCGCTATCCTGAAAGAAGAGCCGTCTGCCCCCGTTGAGAAGGTCATCAAAGTGGCATTGAAGAGGTTATAAATACAAATGATGAAGAGGAGCAAATGTCTGATATATACGTTGCTGTTGGCTGTAGCCAGCATGCAGGTGGTAGCCGCAGTCAGTGGTGAAAGCCCTCTTCATGCCTTGAGTTCTGTTACTCAACAACCTCAAGAACCTGCCGACACGACCCGCCAGCGCAAACCACGATACAGTGTGAAGAAGACGGTGGCCGAGCACAATGAGAACGACTTGAGGCCGGGAACAGTTGACTTGCGTGACCCCGAGAACATCGAACAGAAGGCAGAGTACGATGAAAAGACCGGCAATTACGTGATTGGCTCGAAGATGGGCGACAGTTATCTGAACGCTCCTGTGCTGATGACCCCCGAGGAATACACCACGTGGAGCATGAAGCAGTCGATGAATGCCTATTACCGTGCCAAGAACACCGAAGAGTTTGAAAAGGCAGGCAAAGAGAAGTTTGACTTCACTGATATGAAGTTTGACCTGGGACCGGCTGAAAAGATATTCGGACCTGGCGGTGTGCAGATAAAGACCCAAGGAACGGCTGAACTGAAGTTTGGCGGCAAGTACAAGAATACGGAGAATCCCAGTCTGCCCGAACGCCAGCGCAAGACCTTTGGTTTCGATTTCGATGAGAAGGTGAACTTGAACATGACGGGTAAGGTCGGCGACAAGATGAACCTGAACCTGAATTACAATACCGACGCAACCTTCGACTTTGATACCAAGAAGATAAAACTGGCCTACGAGGGTAAGGAAGACGAAATAATCAAACTGTTGGAGGCCGGTAACGTCAGTATGCCCAGCAATTCGTCGCTCATTCGTGGGGCAACCTCACTCTTCGGTATCAGAGCTGACCTCCAATTCGGCAAGTTGAAATTGCAGACGGTGGTGTCACAGAAAGAGTCTTCTTCCAAGTCCGTTTCTTCCAAGGGCGGAGCGCAGTTGACCGACTTCGAACTGAGTGCTGTCAACTACGACGAAAACCGTCACTTCTTCCTCAGCCATTATTTCCGCGACAATTACGACAAGAATATGGCTTCACTGCCCAACGTGATGAGTGGAGTCACAATTACCCGTGTGGAGATTTGGGTGACAAACAAGAGCAGCAGTTACGACAACCCGCGCAATATCATAGCCTTCACTGATTTGGCCGAGCCAAGCAAGATAAGCAACCCCATGTGGACGGGTACGGGTACGAATAACCCCTACAACAATGCCAATACGCTGTATCAGAGCATGGTGAACCAGTATGGTGATGCGCGTGACATTACCCAAGCGACCAATGTTCTGGACGGTATCCCCGGTTTTGAGGGTAGTGTCGATTACGAGAAGATTGAGAATGCCCGCTTGCTCAACAGTTCGGAATACACGTTGAATAAGGCCGTGGGATTCGTCTCGTTGAAGCAAACGTTGCAACCCGATGATGTATTGGCCATTGCCTACGAATACACCTTGAATGGTACACGCTATCAGGTGGGTGAATTTGCTGCTGACGTGAGCGATACCCAACAGACTCTTTATGTGAAGTTGTTGAAAAATACGAGCAACCGGCCGGGTATGGGCACATGGGATTTGATGATGAAGAACGTCTATGCCTTGGGGGCTACGACAGTACAGAAGGAGAAGTTCCGCCTCGACATCAAGTACCAGAGTGATACGGCTGGTGTCTATCTCAACTATATTCCCGAACCGGAGTTGAAGGAGACCACATTGTTGCGTGCCATGAATCTTGACCGTTTGGATGACAACCAGCAGAGTCGTCCCAACGGATTCTTCGACTTTGTGGAGGGATATACCGTGACGGCACAGAATGGCCGTATCTACTTCCCTGTGGCTGAGCCGTTCGGTGACCATTTACGCAAGTTCATCGGCAACGACAAGTTAGCCGACAAGTATGTGTTCGACGAACTTTATGACTCTACCAAGACGATTGCCAAGCAGATAGCTGAGAAGGACAAGTTCATCTTCGTGGGACAGTACAAAGCTACTTCGGGGAGTGAAATTGACCTTGGTTCATGGTACATTCCCGAAGGTTCGGTGACGGTGACGGCTGGAGGTGTCACTCTGGTAGAGAACAGTGACTATACGGTCGATTACACTTCGGGTCGTGTGACCATCATCAATCAGAGTATTATTGATGCCGGCACACCCGTGAATGTCAGCTTGGAGAGCAACACCACGTGGGGTATGCAGCGCAAGACGATGCTTGGCATGAACTTCACCTACGACTTCAGTAAGGATTTCCAGTTCGGTGGAACCATCATGCACTTGAGCGAGAAACCTCAGACCAGTAAAGTGGCCATGGGCAGTGAACCGCTCAAGAACACCCTTTGGGGAGCCAACATTGCGTGGAAGAAAGAGAGCCAGTGGTTGACAAACATGATAGACAAATTGCCCTTGCTCGAAGCAACACAACCATCGAACATCAATCTGACGGCCGAGTTTGCCCAATTGATTGCCGGTGAAGCCAGTGGGGTACAAGGCAATGCTTCATACCTGGATGACTTTGAGAGTACCGAGAATGGCATTGATATCCGCCAACCTGAGAGTTGGATGATTGCCAGTGCTCCTTCTGGATTGCCTAATGCTACATTGAGCAACGATGTGCGCTATGGTATGGATCGTGCCCTGTTGAGTTGGTATTACATTGACCCCCTCTTCACACGTCGTAGTTCGTCGCTCACTCCCAGCCATATCAAGAGTGACCTCGAACAACTTTCCAATCACTATGTGCGCGAAGTGTATGAGCGGGAACTTTATCCTAACAAGGAGACCGAGTACCAGTCCTCTTCGACATTGAACATCTTGAACCTGGCCTACTATCCCGATGAACGTGGTCCCTATAACCTCGATACCGATTTGACCTCTGAAGGTAAACTGAACAACCCTGCCAAGCGATGGGGTGGTATGATGCGCAAGTTGGAGACGAGCGATTTCGAGACGGCCAATATCGAATATGTGGAGTTCTGGATGTTGGATCCCTTCATCTACGAAAGTACCGATACACGGGCACGTGGAGGTGACTTCTACATCAATCTGGGTGAAGTGTCTGAGGATGTTCTGAAGGATGGTAAGAAGTTCTTTGAAAATGGTATGCCTGCCGACGGTTCTACCCGTTATACTGAAACTGTGTGGGGACGTGTACCCACCGACCGTAGTATCGTTTATGCCTTCGACAACACTGGTGGTGCACGTAGCCGGCAAGATGTGGGACTCAACGGACTGACCAGTACTGAAGAGGCGGAGTTTCCGACTTATCGCAATTATTTGAGCGCAGTGCAAGGCAAGGTGAGTGCCGAAGCCTTTGCCCGCTTGCAGGCCGACCCTGCCGGAGACAACTACCATTATAGCCGTGGTTCGGATTACGATGACCAACAGTTGTCCATCCTTGAGCGTTATAAATTTATCAATAATCCCGAAGGAAACTCGGTGGCATCAGAAGATTCACCCGAGAGTTACGATATCTCCTACAAGCGGATGCCCGATTTGGAGGATATCAATCAAGACTATACGCTCAACGAATACGAGAAGTACTATCAGTACCACATCAGTATGCGTCCCGAAGACCTTCAAGTGGGGCGCAACTACATTGTGGATAAGCGCGTAAGTAGTGTGAAGTTGCGCAATGGCAAGATTGAAGATGCTACGTGGTACCAGTTCCGTATTCCTGTGGATGAATATGAGAAGGCGGTGGGCGGCATCAATGGCGTGAACTCCATCCGCTTTATGCGTATGTATCTGACGAACTTCGAGCAACCTGTAGTGCTCCGTTTTGCCACCCTCGACCTCATCCGTTCAGAGTGGCGTACTTACGAACAACCTCTATACAACACCCAGACGGCGCCTTCCATCAGTGGGTCGGTAAATGTCTCTTCAGTGAATATCGAAGAGAATGGCGACCGTGAACCGGTGAACTATGTTCTTCCCCCGGGCATCAGTCGTGTGCTTGACCCCAGTCAGCCCCAATTGCGTCAAGACAATGAGCAGGCGCTCTGTATCAAGGTGGCCGACTTGAATACGGGTGATGCACGTGCCATCTACAAGAATATCAATATTGACCTTCGCCAGTACAACCGTTTGCAGATGTTCACCCATGCCAATGCCTTTATCAATGATGTCACGGGCTTGCAAGATGGCGAAGTGTCGGTTTTCATTCGCTTGGGTTCGGACTATAAGAACAACTTCTATGAGTATGAGATTCCTTTGAAATTGACTCCCGAAGGCAAGTACGACAAGTTCTCATCCACTTCAGCCGAAACCGTATGGCCCGAGGAGAATATGCTGAACATTGATTTCAGTGTGTTCACCAACTTGAAGAAGGCTCGTAACATAGCCCGTGGTGTGGCAGGCTCAGGAGTGAGCTATACCACCCTTTACTATGAGTACGACCCCAACCAGCCCAAGAATAAGGTAAGCGTGATGGGTAATCCTTCGTTGGGCGAGGTGAAGACGGTGATGATTGGTGTGCGCAACAATGCCCGTAGCAAGAAGTCCGTTGAAGTGTGGGTGAACGAGCTCCGTCTGCAAGACCCGGCTATTGATGGTGGTTGGGCGGCGCAAGGTAACTTGAATGTACAACTCTCCGATTTGGGAAGTATGAACCTGACAGGTCATGTGGAGACAGCTGGTTTCGGTGGGCTTGAAGAGAAAGTGAGCGAACGCCGTATGGACAATTACTACCAGTATGCCTTCACCACCAATTTTGAAGCCGGACGCTTCTTCCCCGAGAAGGCCAAGGTCAGCTTGCCTCTCTACTTCTCATACACCAAGGAGAAATTGTCGCCCAAGTACAACCCCCTGGATACCGATATGTTGTTGGACGATGCACTCGATGCCGCTCTTGACGACGAAGAGCGGGATTCTATCCGCAACATAGCCGAGACGGTAACTACCTATCGCAACTTCAGTGTGAGCAATGCGCGTGTGAATATCACGAGCAAGACACCTATGCCCTATGACCCCAGCAACTTCTCATTCAACTATTCTTATAGCAAGAAGGAGAACAGTGGCGAGACCACCACTTATGAGAACGAACTGGATTGGAAACTCGGTATGAACTATAGCTATGCCCCTGTCTATAAGCCATTGGAACCCTTCAAGAAGATGAAGGGCAAGTCCAAGTGGTTGCAAGTGTTCAAGGATTTCGGATTGAACTGGTTGCCACAAAGTGTAGCGTTCAATACCGACATCAATCGCCACTACTACGAATTGCAGGAGCGTGATGTGGAGAATTTGGATGTGGCCGTTACATTGCCCGTCTCCTATTCACAACAATATTTGTGGAATCGCGAGTTGGCTATCCGTTGGGACTTGACCAAGAATCTGAAACTGAATTTTACTTCGGCCACTCATGCCGAAGTGGAGGAACCCTATGGTCCTGTGAACAAAGACCTTTATCCCGATGAATATTCGGCATGGAAGGACTCTGTGAAGCAAAGTCTGATACGCTTGGGTCGTCCTATGGACTACCAGCAGACATTCTCTGCTTCGTACCAGGCACCATTGAACAAGATTCCTGCTCTTGATTGGGTAACGGCCGATGCCAGTTTCAACTCCTCTTACAATTGGAATCGCGGTACGATGCTCGACAACGGTGTCTCTTTAGGAAACACCATTGCCAACCAACGGAGAATCAACATCAATGGCCGTTTCAATATGGAGACTCTCTATAATAAGGTTCCCTTCTTGAAGGAGACAAACAAGCGCTTTGCTGCTACCACCAAGAAGGCTCCTTCCAAGAATGTGCGCAACAATCAGAAGATATTGGAGGAAAAGAAAAAACAGACCGAATTGGCGAAGAAGACCTTCACGAAAGAGGTACAGTTGAGGCCTGACACCACAGTGACCGTACCCCATGCCCGCAAGAGCAAGCGTGTGAAGGTTAGGGCCAAGACGGCCGATGGTAAGACCTATCCCATCCGTTACAAAGTGTTGGACGAGAATACAATAATGATTCGCAATCTGGACTCTGTGAAAATCAAGCTCAGTGTGGTGGCCGGTCCTAAGCCCGAGGAACAGAGTTGGTACAAGCCGGCACAGGTCATTGCTCGTGCTGCTATGATGGTGCGCAATTTCAGTATCAGTTATACCAATACCTATGCCATGTCAGTGCCGGGCTTTATTCCTTCTGTGGGTGATGCTTTCGGTCAGGGCAAGAACGGTGGTATATTTGCACCTGGTCTCGACTTTGCCTTTGGACTTCAAGGTGATGATTATTTGAATCGGGCTTCTGAGCGCGGTTGGCTGATGTGTAGTGATAGTGTGGCAACACCAGCTACGACCAATGCCATGGAGGATTTCCAGTTCAAGATGACGTTGGAGCCTTTCCGCGACTTCAAGATTGACCTCAATGCCAGCCGCACCATGAACCGTTCGCGTAGCATCCAGTACATGTATGCCGGTATGCCCGAGATTCAGAGCGGAAATTTCAACATGACCGTCATCACCATCGGTTCGGCCTTTGGTGGAGTGGGTAATTCGGGCAATGGCTATTCTTCGCGTCCGTTCAGGCGTTTCATCAAGAATTTGGACATTATTCAGAAACGTATTGAGGCACAATACGCCGGAGCGGTATATCCCGTGGGTACAGCATTGGCCGGTCAGCCTTACGATGTGGCTAATGGAGGGGTGAACAAGTATTCTTCCGACGTGATGATTCCCGCTTTCCTGGCTGCTTATACGGGTAGGGATGTAGGTAGTTCGGCTCTCGACATCTTCCCTTCGTTGTTGAAGATGATGCCCAACTGGACCATCAAGTATGCCGGTCTTGGCAAGCTCCCTTGGTTCAGTGAACACTTCAAGAGTGTCACCCTCAGCCATGGTTACAAGAGTGTCTATTCCGTTGGTTCGTTCAACACCTATCAGAGTTTCCGTTCTTTCATGGGCGAGCGTGGTTTCATTGAGAACACTCAGACAGGCAACCCTGTGCCAAGCAGCATGTACGATGTGAATACAGTGAGTATCAACGAAAGTTTCTCTCCCCTGATTGGTGTTGATGTCACTTTGCAGAATAGCCTTTCGGTGAAGGTCGAGATGAAGAAGACCCGTGTGCTCAACCTCAGCATGGCTGCTAATCAGATAGTGGAGACCACTTCGGACGACTTCGTAGTGGGCATGGGGTATAAGATTACCAACTTCAAGCTCTTCGGAGGTGGAGGAGGCAATCGCAAGCGCACCAGTGGGTCGTCCGCTAACAAGAATTCGACTACCACCCGTCGTGGTGGAGTGAGCAACGACCTCAACCTGCGTGCCGACATCTCATGGCGCGAGCAGAGTGCCCTTTGTCGCGACATTCAGACGGTGACCACCCAAGCAACCAGTGGCAACAAGGCGTTGAAGCTCTCCCTCTCGGCTGACTATACACTCAGTCGTCGCCTGACGCTGAACGCCTACTACGACATGCAACGCAACGAACCCCTGGTGTCTGCTTCGGCCTACCCCGTCACCACCATCGACTTCGGTGTGAGCATGAAGTTCTCGTTGACAAGATAACGTTATTTACAATTTACCATTTACAAGGTACAATTTGGGAAGAATTTGAGCGTAGTAATTGGTAAATTGTACGTGAATAGATAGAGCTTATAAATAGTGAATTGTACACGAATAGATTGTACTTTGTAAATGGTAAATTGTACATGTAATTATGAAAAAAGGAGATAAAGTACGCTTCCTCAGTGAGAAAGGAGGAGGCATTGTAGCCGGATTCCAAGGCAAGGACATTGTGCTTGTCGAGGACGAGGACGGCTTTGAAATTCCTATGCCCATCAAGGAATGTGTGGTGATAGACACCGATGACTACAACATTGCCAAGGTGAACACCTTGGGGACGAAGCCTGTGAACACTCCCCCCGTTGGCCAATCGCCCAAACCTGTGCACGAGTCCTCTGTGCCAACTCGTCAGCAACCCCGTTTCTCCACAGAGATAAAGGGCAACGATGTCCTCAATGTCAAGCTCGCCTACGTGCCACAGGACATCAAGGCCGTGACCACCACCCTGTTCGATGCCTATCTGGTGAACGACAGTAACTACTTCCTCTATTACACCTATCTGGTGGCCGAGGGCAAGAGTTGGACCGCGCGTGCCCATGGCCTGTTGGAGCCGAACACGAAGATGTTTCTGGAAGAGTTTGGCAAAGAGACTTTGAACAGTATGGAGCGTGTGGCCGTGCAACTGATGCCCTTCAAGGAGGAGCAGAGTTTCCTGATGAAGCCCACCGCCTGTGTGGAGTTGCGCATCGACACGGTGAAGTTCTACAAGCTCCACACCTTCCGCGATAGTGAGTTCTTCGAAGAGCCCGCCTTGCTCTACGATGTGGTGAAGGACGATGCTCCCGTGCGCCAAGTCTTTGTCGATGCCGTGCAATTGCAGGATGCGCCCTTGGGCAAGAATGCAGTTGACAAGGGGCAAGCCGACAGGTCCTCAAGGCCATCCGGCGCTAAAC